>JBBIUO010000112.1:0-11308 GCA_037440205.1 Chloroflexota bacterium | reverse complement strand
GCGCGCCTGTTCGAGGTAGGCGGTCACGTTCAGGCGTGGGTGCAGGCTCAGGTAGCGGCTTGCCAGTTCCAATGCAAGGGGCAGGTGTCCCAGTTTGTCAGCGAGCAGGCTCAGGGTTGAGTCTGAATCGTTCCGTTTCTCCATCGCAAGGCGCAAAAAGCGCAGGCTTTCGGCGGGCGTAAACACATCCAGCGGAATCGTCCGCAAACCCGAAGTGGGCGTCCAATCGAAATGGCGCGACGTGACCAGCACGCGCAGGTTCGAGTGATTGAACGTGCCCATCACCTCGGTCACGCGGTTTACGTCTTCGAAGTTATCGAAGATCAGCAGGCGCGGACCGTGCGCCTTCCACGTGTTCAGCGTGAGCGTCACCTGCGAGGGGAAATCATCGGGGAAATTCGGCAGTCCCATCTTTGCGCCGCAGGCCGCCACCTCGCTCAAAAACGCCGCGGCGTTCGCCATGTTCAGCCAATGCACGCCGCGAAAGAACCGCCCGTAGCGATAGCCAAACTCCAGCGCCAGTTGCGTTTTGCCCAGCCCGCCCATGCCCGCAACTGCCTGATGGATGACCGCCCCCGAATTTTGATTCAGCAACGCCGCGGCAATGGATTTGAGTTCCGCTTCGCGCCCTGTGAAGAGCGGGTTCCGTCCGAACGGCAGGTAACTCCCCGGAGGCAGGTCGCCGGGCGGGGGGAGTTCGTCTGTTGGGGAATATTCAGGGAGGGGTGTTTCGGGCAAGGCAGGCGAGGTAACGCTGGCTTGGTTTTTGTCGCCAACGATGATATTTGCGCCAGTCACATTTCCGTCAATGTGAATGTTGACGTTCTTCTCTGCCGACTTGCGAGGTTTCTTCTCTGCCATCGTATTTCCCAAACTGATTCACTGAGTACTGATCACCATCCACTAAAAACGATCTGCTTTCCGTTTTTAACTTTCTACCTTCTTCCTTCTACCTCATTTTACCTCACTAACTCCGCCAGACTCCCCGCAATCACACCCATCTTCGGAGTCCACGCATCGGCCTGTTCCCTTGTCGAGACTCTGCCCTGCGCGACATTTACAGAGGCAGCAATCGTATGCGGACTTTCTTCTCAGTCACACTGCATACTGCGCCATTTTTCAATGCTTCGCTTTGCTGGTTGATAATCAGTAGATCACGAAAACCTCGCGTAGTTTGCGCTCTCTGGCGCAAATTAGGCGTTAGAGAACGCCAATTACGCGCTTTCGTGAAGTACTGATAATGCTAAACAAATGAAGACTGACGTTTTGAGCGCGCATGTCTTTGAGCCGAAAGACAATTACACTTGGGAGATCGCCGCCACTTGCCGCAAGTAGTTCGCCAAAACCCAAGTCATGTGTTAGCAACACGCGGCCTTCCGACCTTGCCTTTTCCAATATTTCGCCGTCAAGCATCCGGAAAAGGTTTTCCTCCCGCAGATGAATAGCGTCAAACCCCTTTTGGCGTAGTTCCTCCACAACGCGGGGCGAGATTCCCATATCAGCAAGAAATTTCATGCTGGCGAAAACTCCAGCGTTTGAATCTGTTCTTCAGCCAGCCACGCCGCATATTGCAGGGATTGACGAATATCCTCCTCCTCAAGGTACGGATATTCTTCCATGATCTGCTTTGCGCTCATTCCATTTGAAATGAGATTCAAGATGAGCGATACAGTAATTCTCATTCCGCGAATGCAAGCTCGCCCGCCCATCATATTTGGGTTAAAGGTGATACGGTTAAATTGGTTCATATTTACCTCGACCTGATTTTACCTCACCAACTCCGCCAGACTCTCTGCGATCAAATCCATTTTCGGAGTCCACGCCTCGGCCTGTTCCCTCGTCGAGACTCCGCTCAACACCAGCGCAGTGGGACAGCCCACTCCCTGCCCGGCGGCGATGTCGGTTTCGAGTCTGTCACCAACGACGAGTGTTTCCTCTTTCTTTGTGCCGAGTTTTTCCAGCGCAAGTTCCATCAAATATGGAAAGGGCTTGCCTGCAATGATCGGCTCGACATTGGTTGCGGTTTTGATGACCGAAACCCACGCCCCTGACCCGGGGATTTCTCCGCGCGGGGTGGGGAAGGTTCTATCGGTGTTGGTGGTGTAAAACGGAATCCCCGCCCGCACCAGCAGAGTCGCTTCGGCCACTTTTTGGAAGGTGATTCCGCGGTCGATGCCCATAACAACAGCCTGCGCCATCGGGGCATTTTCCACGCTGAGGATTTCGAATCCCTTTTCCTCCAGCGCCACGCGGATTCCATCTTCGCCGATCATGAAGACCTTCGTCCCGCGCGGATATTTCTGCGAGAGCATGAAGGCGATCCCCAAAGCGGAGGTCACCACTTGCGTAGGGTCAATTTCCACGCCGAGTTCGGCCAATTTTTGCTGATATTCTTCGGGAGTCTTTGTGCCGTTGTTGGTGGCAAAGACGAATTTCAATCCGCGCTCGCGGATTCGTTTGAAGGTGGACGGCAGGTCGCCGATGGGATCGTCACCTTTCCAAATGACGCCGTCCATGTCGAGGATGAGGGCTTTTATGTTTGAAGGTAGCATGATTCAATTTACGATTTTCGATTTTTGATTGACGATTTCTGATCACTGTCTACTGTTCACTGGTTACTGATCTTTCCCAAACTTCTTCACCAAATACTTCAACACCGGCCTGTCCATCCACTGACCCTTCGAGTCGGCGCGTTCTTCAAAGTTTTCGTTGCTGATGAAGGCGTTGAACGCATCCACGAATGTGACGTTCCTTTTCAGGTAGCCTTCGCGTTTCAGAATGGATGTCATTTGCTCGAGCGCCCTGCCTTTCAGCGCGGCGCGTTCGCTTTCGGGACTTTTGCCAAAATACAGTTCGTGCATTTCGAGCAATTCACCCAAACGAGGGACGGGGTCTTCGTGGTCGTCCACGCGGTAGTCAATCCAGCGGTCAATGAATCCGCCGTAGCCGCCGTTTGGCTTGACCACGTAAATGGCCGCAGACTGTCGTCCGCGCCGATCACCGCCGGCGCGGTCACCAGCCAACAGGGCGGCATGGAGGCGGGTTGGAAGGTCGCCTTTTGTGGCGAGGAATTTCTTCTCCATCGCAGTCACAACCTTCGCGCCCGCAAGGATATTTCCCTGAATGGCATAGCCTTTTCCTTTCACGCCGCCTGCCCAGGGAAAACATCCGCCGCCCGTGAATGTGGCCGCGTTGCCCTGCGAATCAACCAACCCAACCTGACGCAGTTCGCGCTCCGAATCATCCAAAAGCAATTTGGCAAGCGTTTCATCCGCAGATAATCCACTTGCCATCATCTCCAGTCCGCGCGGACCAAACGAGGTGTTCGCAAAAGATTGAGTCGCAATCGCGCCGGCATTCGCCTGCGACCATGGAACCACCGCACCCACAGCGGGAAACTTCGAGGCAACGGCAATGCCCCATGTCTTTTCTTTCAAGTCACATGCAACGATTGAGAAAGTCATTTCAATTTCCGATTTACGATTTTTGATTGACGATTGGATACCGGTGGTCGAGTAGACGCGACTGAAAGGAGTGGCGTACCGAGACCACCATGCCATTATAAACGCAAGACCCCGAAGATTTCTCCTCGGGGTCTTCAAGTCTTGTCTACGTGTCTACTTGTTTACGTGTTTACCTATTTACTCTTCTCCGTCGTCTCGATCACCTGGTCAATCAAGCCATAATCCACGGCCTGCTGTGCTTCGAGATAAAAATCGCGGTCGGCATCGCGTTCGATCACTTCCAACGGCTGGCCGGTGTGTTTGGCAAGCACGTTGTTCAACAACGCCTTCAATCGCAAAATCTGCCTGGCTTGGATTTCGATATCCGTCGCCTGTCCCTGCGCGCCGCCGAGCGGCTGGTGCATGTGGACGGTGGCATGGGGCAGGGCGTAGCGTCTGCCCTTTGTGCCGGCAGTCAGCAGAACGGTCCCGAATGAAGCGGTCACGCCCACAGCCACCGTGCTGATCGGGTTCGAGATGATCTGCATCGTGTCGTAGATCGCAAGCCCCGCATAGATCACTCCGCCGGGCGAATTGATGTACATGCGGATCTCCTTCTCGGGGTCTTCGTGATTGAGAAAGAGCAACTGCGCCACGATCACATTCGCCACCTGATCGTCAATCGGCGTGCCAAGAAAGATAATGCGCTCCTTCAGCAGGAGGGAATAAATATCATAAGCGCGCTCGCCGCGGCCGGTGTTTTCCACGACCATCGGAACAACATTTCGGCTTTGCTCGATGCCGGCATTTTTAAAATCGGGAATCATGGTTTGTCTCCTTTTTGATTGGGACAATCGTACCCAACGTGTGTTGGATTTTCATTAATGTTTTGAGAGAGGAGGATAAAGAGCCGCTTCTCTCTCGACCGTCAATCTGCCAGCCATGAATGGGCAGAATCTACTCTGTGGCTTTTTTCTGCTCATCCTTCGCTTCGACAGTTTCTTCCTTCACCTCTTCAACCGCCTCTTCAACAGGTTTGTATTTGCCCGTCGCAATGGACTTGAGCATATCGAGCGCCTTGCGGGTCATCACGCGGTTGGCCGCGTCCATGGCAATGGCCTGGCTTAATTGCTTTTGTCCCTGCCTGCCGCCGCGCAGTTTGGAGAAGTTCACTCCCTGCATGGCAAGGCTGCTGACCGCGTTGTTGTATTCGGCGTCGAGTGCATCGTTATCGAGTTGGATTTTTTCCCTGCGGACGATCTCATCGAGGAGGAGGCTGCGCTCGAGTCGTTTTTTGGCAACCGGCTTCACCTCGTTTTCGGTGAATTCCTCGCGCGTTGTGTTGCGAACCTTGAAATACGTTTCGAGGTCCATGTTTTGCTGGGAGAGGCGATTGGCGAGGTCCGATAAAACATGCTCACCCTCATGTTCGATGGTGTGCTCATGATATTTTATCGTCGCACCTTCCTTTATCTTTTCAATGAGTTCGGCGAAGTATTTATCATCGTACTCGGCCTGCGAGCGCGTTTCCACATCCTTTTTCACGGATTCCTTGAGCGCGTCAATGGTTTCGCCAATGCCGGTCATTTTTGCAAAGGCATCGTCAAGGTCTGGCAGGGTCACACCGCGGACGGTCTTGACCGAGACTTCCATCGTCACTTCCTTGTCGCGCAGTTCTTCGAGTTCCCAATCTGCGGGAAAGGTGTGTTTGACGGTCTTGCTCTCGCCCGCCTTCAGCCCGATGAGTTCCTTTGCAAATCCGTTGTAGGGCCATTCAGTATCGCGGTCTTCATTGCGAACGAATGTGGCAAAGCCCTTGCGGTTGACTTCCGGGGTTTCCGATGTCACATCCACCAGCACATAGTCGCCGGTTTCGATGACGCGATCCACTGTTTCGGTGGTGGCATACATCTGGCGCAGGTCTTCCAGGGCGGCATCCACTTCCTTTTCTCCGGGAGCCTGCCATTCGTACGGCATACGAATCGAAAGATAATCGCCAAGGTCAACTTCCGGGGCAAGCGGCACACTAAAGGTCAGTTTTGGAGGCGTGAGATTATCCACAGATTCGAGCGAGCCAGCCGCGCCGGGGTTGACATCCGCTTCCTTTAAAATGTTCCCATATTCCGCGTCAATGAACAGATCGAGCGCTTGCTCGGTAACGGCCGCCTCGCCGAACGTTCTCAACACAATGTCGTAAGGTGCCTTGCCCGGGCGGAAGCCGGGAATCTTACTGCGCGAAGAGATCTTCGTCGCCGCGCGGCGCTTGTAGACATCCATTTTTTCCTGTTCCACTTCCACGATCAATTTCGCGGAATGGTCTTCCTGATATTGCTTTTCGATATTCAAAGTTTTCCTCCAGACCCTAAAGGTCTTCGAGACCTTTAGGGTCCTGTTAATTTAATTAATGGGGATGGTGGGAGTCGAACCCACACGCCTCACGGCACATGATCCTAAGTCATGCTTGTCTGCCAATTCCAACACATCCCCATCCATGTGTCAGGCGGGCGAAATTATACTTTGAAATTTCCAATTCGCCAAAAAATTATTGACGTTTTTCGATAGGTGTGTATAATCCCGCTCTTGTGAACCCATCAAAACAACTGGAGATTATCCTTGAGCCGCGTCATCAACCCTGATTCTGTGGGAAAAGAACGAACCCGTTTGTCGAAATCCATCGTGTTGTGCATTCGAGAATTGGCGAAGCAGTCCAAGGTCACGTCTGAAACGAAGGACCAGGCCGCGTTCATTGCGCTGGCTTTGCAATCCATTTCCGAGGGGATTGATGCCTCCGTCGCCGCGTGGGAGAAGCGCGATTACTGGGTCAAAGCCGATAAATTCCGCATGGAGTGGATGTGGGCGGGGCAGGCGGCCCAAAAAATGAAGGCGGCCGTCCTTGCAGATGATTGGGGGGTGATTGCAACGCTCATACCGCAGATCGCGCTGAAGTTCAACAAGATCGAAGTTTCAGATAATCACAGGCTGGGCAAGCCCTGGGAGGGGGCATACACCCTGCTGGCGTTTCATCGCAAGTTATAAAAAATCGGAGGTCTTGATGACCTCCGATTTTTTATCAAGCCTCCTGCAAGTCTGTCAGGTGGTGCTTTGTGTTTTGCAATAACTCGATCATCATCTCGCGGATGTGCGGGTTGAGGTAGTGGGTCTCCAGCGTGGAGAGCGGCAGGAAGCGCGCGCCCGCCACCACATGAATGCAGTTCGATGCGCCGCATAAACAAATGAAGGGGGCGTTCATCTCCCATTCCGTGGAGGGATAGAAGAAGAAGAGTTCCTCTCCCTTTTGAATGTCGCGGCGCGCGATCATCAACATGCGTTCCGTATCCAGAATGACGTTGGGGTCGCACGAGTGATTCAACGCGGCGAGTTTGCCGACGTGCGTGTGTTTATCGCGCGCGATCTGTACCGTGAAGCGATTGGGTTTGTCCATGATGTTCTCGCTTGGCATGGCGCAGATCACCTCGCCTTTTTTGTAGGCCTGCTTTGTGACCAGCGTCCTGAATTTGTTTTCCGTTTTTATTGTCAGCGTTTCCATGACTGAAACCATTTGTTTTCTCCTTTACTTTGTATATGTAAATTTATCTGTTTATTGCCTGTCTCATAATCAAATAAACTTTTCGCCGAAAATCGCGCGTGAAAACCGAATTTTCCGTTTACTAAATTATGCGATACTCTGTAGTATAGCAACAATAAAATTAATTTCAAGAGGGTATGACAACCTTTTGAAATATTTTAAGGTTGATGTATGTTTGCTCCTTGATTCAAAATTGGTTATTGAAATTTACCCTCAAAGTTTGTAGAATGATTTATATGAATCAACCGGCAGGCAACGGAGGCTATCATGTCAGCGAAGGCATCCCCCAGTTTAGACGACAAGAATTACGCTGCGCCACCCATCGAAAAAGAGACTCGTTTCGCCGTGGTCATGTATGGCGGAATATCACTGGCGATCTATATTCACGGTGTCGCACAGGAGCTGTATCACATGGTGCGGGCAACCGCGCGGAAGATTGATAATCAAACCGAGTATGTCCATCCCTGGGACGGTCCGGATGGCCTGAGTGGCACCGAGAAAGTATATCGCCGCCTCGGCGAAGCGCTCAAAACCAAATTCGTCGTGGATATTCTTTCCGGTACCTCGGCGGGAGGGTTGAACGCGGTCTTTCTTGCGAAGGCAATTGCAAATCAACAGTCCTCCATGGAGTTTGTCAAAGGCTTCTGGATCCGTGAGGGCGATATCTCAACCCTGTTGAACGACAAGGAATCACTCTCCGGCCTGAGCGGACTATCCCTTCAGGAGCCAACGCCGGGATTAATGAACAGTCAGCGGTTCTACTACAAAATACTCGAAGCCCTGATGAAAATGGAATCACATGAGCTGGATTTCAAATCGCCCTATGTCGAAGAACTCGATTTGAACATCACTGCGACGGATATCCGCGGATTAAATCTTCCACTGTACATCAACGACGGGAATGCCATCCAGGAAGCCCGCTACAAAAACGTCTTTCAATTCTACTATCGGCCAAAACGTGATGTGGGTGACAAAAAGGAGGAGGTCAAAAAAGAAACGGAATTCCGAAACGACTTCGCCAGAAGCATGGATCCGTTCCTTGCTTTTGCGGCGCGATGCACTGCGTCCATCCCGCCCGCATTCGAGGCAATGCAGTTGAAGGATATCGAGCCGATCCTTCAGACTGCCAGGTTTAAAGATGATTACGGCAAATTAACTCTCAACAATGAAGATTGGAAACGGATTTATAGGGAATATGTAAATGAAGGGGATGATTTTGAATATCGTTCCTTCGGGGACGGCGGGTACCTCGACAACAAACCATTCAGTTACGCAACTGAGTCATTGCTTCGCCGCCGGGCCGATCTTCCAGTAGACAGGCGCCTGATCTACATTGAACCATCCCCTGAACACCCGGAAGACAAACCCCTCCCGTCTGAGCGCCCGGATATGCTGGAAAACATCCTGGCCGCGCTGGTGAACCTGCCGCGAAGCGAGACGATACGGGAGGATTTGGAAAATATACAAAAGAGGAACGCGGTCATTCGAAAAATCAAACGCATGCTTTCCGGGGTATCTTATAAAATTCCGAACAACCCAAAGGTATCCAGGGAAAAAAATAAGCCGTGGACGAAAAGCGAACAATGGGCGAAACTGTATCTGATGGATAAGGGCGTCCTTGACAGATATGGACAGGGATATATTGCATACCATAATCTGCTGGTTGAGAACGTGCTTGAGAACCTGTCCACAGCGCTTGCCCGGGCCATTGGCTGGCCTGAGGGAGGAGAGGAGGAAAGAAGGCTGGACAGGTTAATGCACGATTGGCTTAATGAATACTACGGCATTGAATCCGGGAAATCCAAAAAGTCACAAAACGACATCCTTTACCGCCTGGATTTGAGCTATCGAATGCGCAGATGTCATTTCCTGCAGGGTATTCTGAATACCATTATCCAAAACATTGAAAAATATATCACTGATGAGGATGCACCGGAGAATGAAATCCCAAAAATATTTGATGCGGCCGGTATGTCCCTGGAAATCGGTAAGGAGGTTTCGTGGGATACCGATGCGATTTCCGATGTCATCTGGATTTTATCCATACTGAAGAGCAGAATAAATGGCACTTATGCTTATATGAAATCTCGCGCGTTGGGGCTTCGTAAAAGCGGATTAATCAACGACACTGATAACAAGGAATTGCAGAAGTACATAGAAACATTACAAAAGATAAAGAGTTACTTTGCAGACAAAAAAACGTGGGAGGATTTGACCAGCCTAATTGAAGAAGCATCAACACAACTCGCAGATGAGGAGACACAGGGCGGCTATTTGTATCGAACAATGGAATGGGCAAGAAAAGAGGATGAGATAAACGGTCTACGGGAAGGCGAATCTGGGAAAGGCAAATCCAAAGTCGGCCCCAGTTTGATTCCATTCGACGAGGCTGAATTAGAAAAACTGTTGAGAACAAGATATCCAGCAGATGAAAAAAACGGCGAGGAACGGGATTACCCAAATAAGATACAACGAGAAGCCTATTTTTCTATTTATGAACAAGTCCAACAATGTCTCCGCTATTACTACAAAAATTTTGATTTTTACGACATGCTCACCTTCCCGATCCAATACGGGACAGACGCCGGGGAATCGGACGAGGTGGAGGTCATCCGCGTCAGCCCGGAGGATGCGACCCTGCTCATTAATGAGCGCGAGGAAGGCAGGAAAAAACTGACAGGCACAAGCCTGGCAAACTTCGGCGCCTTTTTCAAGAAGGAATGGCGCGAGAACGACATCATGTGGGGGCGGCTGGATGCGGCGGAGATCTTGATAAGTCAACTGACTGGCTGGAAACCCGATGTGAATGATATGGACGAAGACGAGAGGAAGAAATGGAACGACTTCATGGTCAGACTGAAGGAACTCCACCAGGAAGAGTTTCCAATGGCGGACACAGATTTTGCGCGGACCGAAGATTTCCCCTTCAACCTCGCATTCCAAATCATCCTCGAAGAAGACCTTCGCCCGCGGGACGACTTTATTTTCTATTCGTTCATAGACGGTAAATTCGAGACGGAGGACAAAACAGGGGACGAAGCGGCGGCGCCCAAACCCGAGACCAAGGCGCCGCCCGAATTGCAGAAGTTGCTGGCCCGCGAGGAATCGTTGGACAAACTTGAAAGCGCTTTGCAAAAAGCCCTGCGCGAAAACATAGGCTCGGCCCCTGACAGGTTGAAGAAGGAAATCATTGATCCCGTCGCGAAGGAAAAGGAAAGCGTCAAACGAAAGAAAGAGGAACAGGAAAACTCCCTTCGTGGAAACCAAAAAGACCTTTCTTCCTCGGTGAAGTCCTCGGCGGGAGGGTTGAAATCATTGCCCGACGCGATAAGCGGCAAAATGAAAGCCGGGCTGAAAAAACTTCGGAAAAATAATAACCTGCGTTACAAGGAAGTTATGCGCTCCCTGAGAGAAGACCCGCATGAAATCCTGAAATATTTCCGAAGCGGCTATGAGGTTGATAAAAAATTCCCGCCAGAAACCCTGAATACTGCATCGCGCGCCATTAGTGTCCTCGAAAAACTATTGCTCGGCTTATCGGAAAAACATCCATTCCTGTCGGGCATAAAAGGTCCCATATCAACAACCAGCAGGCTGGGCACGGGACTCCTGCTCGCGGCGCGAGGCGGCTCTTATACGACCGTCGTTGCGATTGCATTTTATATTTCGAGCCTGCTGGTTATTCTTGCCGGATGGCTAATTCCCAGTTTCAAGGATTCCATGCCAATCGGCGTGCTGGCCTTTCTGTTAACCCTTGTTGCCCATGTATCAGCTTTGCAAATCAGGTTTGCCTTTTTAGGAAAAGTTCACCTGCCAAGCAAGATCGCAATCGAAATCCTGTCTGTGATTGTGGGTATGATTCCGTTTTTCCTCGTAGTCGCGCTGGCGCTTTTGATCTATCTTGGCCTGCTGGGTTTGGGATGGCTCGACGTTCCTCCGGGCCCGCTTGGCGAATGGATTAAACTGTTGATCGCGGCCTGCCCTAAAACAGTGACGCCTGATATGCCGCTCTTCTGCCGTCCAGCAGAATGAACGGCGCGGCGCGGCGGACGATAATTCCAAGTTTATTCAAAGCGGACAGGTCGCGCAGGCGGCCTGTTCTTCTTGCTTGAAGGATCGCCTCCGCGCCCTTCAAGCCGATGCCGGGGATTCGGAGCAGTTCACGTTTTTCAGCCTTGTTGATCTCGATTGAAGCGTGCGTCAAATTCATTTGCGCCCATGCCAGTTTGGGGTCGGTGTAAATGGGGAGGTTGTTTTCGCTGGTGAATGGCAGGTCTTC
>JBBIUO010000111.1:0-11321 GCA_037440205.1 Chloroflexota bacterium | reverse complement strand
AAGAAGCGGGTCGTTCTTCGTCACCTGCGCGCCTTCTTCGACATCCACTGCCAGTACCTTTCCGGCAAGTTCGGGTGAAACGTTGACGATGATGGCCTCGATGGAACCTGAGGCGGTCAGTTCGCCGTTGCCGTCACTGTTGAGGTTGGCAAGTCCAAAATAAAGCGCGGCGGCGATGGCAAGCACGATAATCGCGATAACAGGGCGGGGAAGTTTATGATTCATGGTGGTCTCCTAAAATTATTTTTCAGCAGGCGGGGAGATTGCTTTGTCGTCGCTCCTCCCCGCAATGACATTAGTCAAGCCTCTTGCGAAAGCGGAGCGCGGCAATGGTCATGATGACCACGCCAAAGATAATGAGCGGGATCATTTCGCGGCGGATGGCGTCGATGCTGACGCCTTTCAACAACAGGGAGCGAATCACGACCAGGTAATATCGCAGGGGAATGGCGTAGGCGATCCACTGTAACACTTTGGGCATGGCTTCGATTGGAAAGAAAAAGCCGGAGAGGAAAATGCTGGGCAGGTTGTACATCATGACAGTCATCATCGCTTCCTGCTGGGTGTTGGCCACCGTGGAGGCGAGCAGGCCGATGCCCAAACTGGACATGAGGAACACGCCCGAGGTGACAGTGATGATGAGCAGACTGCCGCGCACCGGCACGCCGAACCAGTAATGCCCGATGAGGATGATCTCAAAGGTTTCGACGAACGCGAGGATGACGTAGGGCAGTATTTTGCCTAGCACCAATTCCCACGAGCGAATGGGCGTGACGATGAGTTGTTCGATGGTGCCGCGCTCGCGCTCACGGACGATGGCGGTGGCCGTGAGAATGGTGGTGATGAAGGAGAGGATCATGCCGATCACGCCGGGGATCATGAAGTAGGCGGAGTTAAGATCGGGGTTGTACCAAACCTGCGTGCGGACTTCGACAGGCGCGGAGGGGGCGGCGCGTCCGCTGAGCGAGGCCTGCTGGGCGAGCACGTTCGTCGCGTACGATTGCCCGACGAGGCGGGCGGTGGATAACGCGGTCGAGCCGATGCTTGCGTCGGAACCGTCCAGCACCATCAGCACCTGCGCGTTGCCTTCAAAGACATGGCGCGAATAATCGGCGGGAATGACCAGCGCGACGCGCACATCGCCCGACTCGATCAGTTTTTGATATTCCTCCTGCGAGCCGACAAAGTAATCAAGGGTGAAGTAATCGGCGGCGCGGAAGGCATCGAGCAGGTGGCGCGATTCGGGCGATTTGCTCTGGTCCCAGACCGCCATGGCGATGTTGCGCACGTCGGAGGTGGCGGCGTATCCCAACAGGAATAATTGCACAATGGGAATGACCACCGCAAGCGCCAGCGTGCGCGGGTCGCGGAAGAGTTGCAGGAACTCCTTGCGGATGATGGAGGAAATACGGGAATTGAACATAAGGTTTTCCTAGCCTTCTGGTTTTAAAATACCGTGCAGAAAAATATCCACATAGGCATCCAGCGTATTTTTCGGCATCAACTTGTCAAGAATGGAATTGGAAATAACGATTTCGGTAATCATATAAGACAGGACCATCCCAATGAAGGAACGCATCAGAATGGCGGGATGGGTCACACGCAAATCTTTTCGCGTCTTTACGATTTTTTCAAAGACGGGCAGTATCTTCGGGGCGATTTCCTTAATCAAAGATGCGCCATGCACGCCGTTGAACTCCGCGATTTCGATCATCATCAGTTTAACGTAATATTGCTGGGAGGTCAGTTCGTTGATGACGATACGGGCGGCGCTGCCAAGGAATTCCTCCATCGTATCCCCTTCTGCGGCAAGTACCAGGGGAAGAATTTTTTTGTAGGGATGTTTATCCACGATGATGGCTTCGAATATCTCGTCTTTGCTCTCGAAATGGTTGTAAATACCGCCGAGAGCGAGCCCGGCGCGTTCGGCGATCTGGCGCATGGAGGTGGCGTGATAGCCGTGCTCCATGAAAAGTTCGATTGCGGCATCTTCGATGGCAAGGCGGGTGACTTCGCCTTTCTTCGGGGCATCCTTCAATTTGGCATGCATGGTTTCCTTCTTTTCAAGAAATGAACGAACGTTCGTTTTTATTCTAAACGAAGCCGACCAAACCTGTCAAGATAAAAACGCCCCGAGTTTTGGAAACTCAGGGCGTCCGGCGTGCGGGAACTTTATCCTTCGCGTGGTTGACGAAGAAGTGCATTCGGTTGAAGAAGTTCACTTCACTGATTCCCGCGTCCGCATCCAGCAGGAGCAGGTTCAGTTGTTGGTACATTTTTCCTTTATCTTTTTCTCCGCGCCTCTGGCGATGACGTGATTGGCAATGCGCCCGAACGGCTGGAGGCACAACACATTCGTGATGCCGCCCTTGACAAACGAAGCCACCTCCCCCGCAATGAGCCAACCCTCGCCGTATTGATGATTGAGGCTGAGGATTTCCTCCGCGTTCCTGGCGCAGATATTTCATGAAGGATCGTTTCAAGGTGGGCAAAAAGGTCAACGGCCGCCACAAAACAACACGGAAGGTTTCGGGGTGTATCCTCGCGCCAGCGAAGCCATGGTCTGCAAGACAACGACATGGAAAACCGAGGCGGCAATATCCGTTTTCATCCCTGTATTGTCGATTTGTTCACGTCATTTCCTGGCAGTTACAAAAGTAACTTTTTATTGGGTACAATCGTTCCATGCTCATCCCCATCGAAAAGGAAATTCGTCAAAACCTGAAACACAACGTCATCGCCAACATGGCGGATGGAAGTTTCTTCGGCGTGGCGCTTGGCTTCGCCTCCTTCAGCACCATCCTCCCACTCTTCGTCGCTTCGATGACGGACTCAGCCACGTTGATCGGTCTCGTGCCTGCCATTCATTCCGCGGGCTGGTTGTTCCCGCAGTTGTTCACGGCCAGTCACGTTGCACGTTTGCGCCGGTACAAACGCACCGTGTTGATGACGACGATTCACGAACGCGCTCCATTTTTGGGCTTCGGCGTCGTCGCCCTGCTTCTTCCCTTCATCGGCTTGAACGCGGGTCTCATCCTCACCATGCTCCTGCTTACCTGGCAGGGACTCGGCGGCGGATTCACCGCCAACGCCTGGACCAGCATGATCTCGAAGATCATCCCCGCCGATTATCGCGGAACCTTTTTTGGATTTCAGGCTGGGCTTGCCAATCTCTTCATCAGCGGATCGGCGGTCGCCGCGGGCTATCTTTTGGATTACCTCGATTCACCGCTGGACTTTGCAGCCTGCTTCTTCATCGCAAGCATTTTCTTCGCCGTATCATGGAGCGCGCTTGCGCTCACCCGCGAACCCGAAGATACCGAAAAGATCATCCCCGAAGAAAAGACCCATTTCTGGGACGATTCAAAGAAGATATTCAAAAAAGATTCCAACTTCAACTGGTTTCTCGCCGCGCGATTCATCTCCCAATTCGCCACAATGGGATTCTCGTTCTACATCATCTACGCCCTGCGTCGCTTCCACATGGATACCATCACGGCAGGCTATCTCACCGCCACGCTCACCATCTCGCAGACCGTCGCCAACGTGAGCATGGGATGGCTCGGCGATAAATGGGGGCATCGCTCCATGCTCATTCTCGGAGCGGTGGCCGCGCTGGCAAGTTCCACTCTCGCATGGCTGGCAAGCTCCATCCTCTGGTTCTACCCCATCTTCGTCCTTGCGGGATTCACCAACGTTTCCATCTGGACCAACGGCATGACCATGACCGTGGATTTCGGCGTCGAAGCAGAGCGCCCGCTGTACATCGGACTCTCGCAAACGCTCACCGCCCCTGCCACCATCATCGCTCCCCTGCTCGGCGGCTGGATCGTTGACTCAGCGGGCTTCATCCCGACGTTTTCGATTTCCATCATCCTCTCCATCGCAATGCTCGGTATCCTCGTCTTCCTCGTGAAAGATCCGCGCAAATCAAAAATCGTAAATCCAAAATCGTAAATCCCAGGAGTTCCCATGTCCCTCATCCAGGAAAAAGTAAACCAGGCCATCGAAATCCTCAAAGAACAACAAACCGATATGTGGCTCACTTTCGTCCGCGAGACCAGCGGCGTGCGCGATCCCGTCCTCGATTTTCTCATCGGCAAAAGCGATCTCACCTGGCCTTCCGCGCTCATCCTCACCCGCAAAGGCGAAACCATCGCCATCATCGGCAACCTCGAAAAAGAATCTCTGCAACGACTGGATGTCTTCGACGAGATTCTGGGATACGACACTGCCGTCAGTGCATTGCTCAAAGAGACGATCATCCGCCTCAACCCTGACCGTATAGCGGTTAACACATCCCGAAACAATGTCCACGCCGACGGTTTGACTCACGCCATGTACGAATTCCTGAGAGAATATCTCGCAGGCACGCCCTACGCCGAACGACTCGTCAGCGCCGAGCCGATCATCAACTCCCTGCGCGGACGCAAGACTCCCACCGAGCAGGCGCGAGTCAAAAAAGCCATCGAGATCACCGAAGAGATTTTTGCAAAGACATTCGACTTCATCAAAATCGGCATGACCGAAATCGAGATCGGCGAACACATGCACAAACTTGCCCGCGAATACAACGTTGACCTTGCCTGGCCTGTCGAAAGTTGCCCCGCCGTGAACTCCGGGCCAAACTCCCCTGTCGGTCACAGCGGCCCCACCGGGATCAAAGTGGAACGCGGACATCTCCTCCACTTTGACTTTGGCGTGAAATACGAAGGCTACTGCTCCGATATTCAGCGCGTGTGCTATGTTCTGCGCGAGGGCGAAACAGAAGCGCCACTCGAAGTCCAGCGAGGATTCATCACCATCCGCACTGCCATCGAAAAATCACGTGAAGCAATGAAGCCCGGCGTCACGGGAAATTCAATTGACGTCATCGCGCGAGAGATCGTCACCGACGCAGGCTACCCCAATTATCCCTACGCCCTCGGCCATCAACTCGGGCGCGTGGCGCACGATGGCGGCGCATTGCTGGGTCCGCTCTGGGAAAAATACGGCGACTCGCCCAATCAGAGACTGGAGGTCGGGCAAATCTTCACCATCGAGCCGGGCCTGCCCGTGAATGGCTACGGCTACCTCGGCCTCGAAGAAGATGTGGTGATGACAAATCAAAGCGCGGAATATTTCCATGCGCCGCAAAGAGAGGTTATCCTGTTGAAGGGATGATGAAGGGCAACCTCAGGGAAGAAAATGCTTTTTGAACAGAATCAATTCAAGGTTCGGAATGACGCGGTTCTTCATCCGATTTGTGTGTCATCCATCACTACAAGCCCAAAAGCCGCGTGATATACTCTTGTTTGTGAAATTTATCACCTAAAGGATGTGCCATGACAAACGAAGACCCAAGAATTTTGGAATTACGAAAGATGCGCGCCAAAGCGCTGGAAGGCGGCGGCGAGGAGCGGATTGCCAAACAAAAAGCAAAAGGTAAAATGACCGCGCGCGAGCGCGTGAACGCACTGCTCGATCCCGGCACATTCAACGAGATCGAACCGTTCATCACGCATCAGGGCGATGAACTGAACTTGTTGAAGGAAAAATTTTACGGCGACGGCGTCATTACAGGCTATGGGCAAATCAACGGGCGGACGGTTTACTTGTATTCACAGGACTTCACAATTTATGGCGGCACACTGAGCGAGATGCAATCGCATAAGATTTGCCGTGTCATGGATTTGGCCGTGCGCAACGGCGTGCCGTTTATTTCGCTCATTGATTCGGGCGGCGCGCGCATTCAGGAAGGCGTGCGCTCGATGGGCGGTTACGCGGAAATCTTTCGGCGCAACGCGCAATACTCCGGCGTGGTGCCGCAGATCAGCGTGATGCTGGGGCCATGCGCAGGCGGCGCGGCCTACTCCCCTGCCCTGACGGATCTGGTCATCATGGTTGAAAAGCAGTCGTTCATGTTTTGACCGGGCCCGAGGTCATCAAAGCCGTGACCGGCGAAGTGATCGATGCCGAGTCTTTGGGCGGCTCGAACGTTCACATGTCAGTCAGCGGCGTGGCGCATTTGAGCGTGAGAAGCGAAATGGATGCGCTCAAAATGACGAGACATTTCCTTTCGTATCTGCCATCCAACAATGTCGAAAATCCGCCTTTCAGCCAATCGTCCGATGACCCAGGCCGAATGGACGAAGAATTGAATCACATGATTCCGCTCGACCCCACCGAGCCATACATCATGCATCAGGTAATTGAAAAAATCATCGACAAGGGTTCCTTCCTTGAAATCCAACCCGATTGGGCGCGCAACGCAATCGTCGGTCTCGCGCGGATTGGCGGGCACAGCGTCGGCATCGTGGGGCAGGAGCCAAGCGTGATGGCGGGCGTGATTGACATTGATGCCAGCGACAAGATGACCCGCTTCGTGCGCATGTGCGATTGTTTCAACGTTCCACTCGTCACCTTTGTGGATTCGCCCGGCTTCCTCCCCGGCATCGCGCAGGAACACAGCGGCATCATCCGTCACGGCGCGAAACTTTTATACGCGTATTCCGAAGCCACCGTGCCGAAGATCTGCGTCATCACGCGCAAGGCTTATGGCGGCGCGTACGTGGTCATGTCGAGCAAGTACCTCGGCACCGATGTCACCTATGCGTGGCCTTCCGCTGAAATTGCGGTCATCGGCGCGGAGGGCGCGGCAAATATTTTGTTCAAGAAGCAGATCGAATCCGCGCAAGACCCAATTGCCGAGCGCAAGAAACTTGCGAACGAATATCGCGAGAAATTCAACAATCCCTATTACGCGGCTTCAACCGGCTATGTGGATGACATCATCGAGCCGCGCGAGTCGCGTCCAAAAATCATCGCGTCGCTTTCGGCGTTGCGCGACAAGTACGCGCCCGCGCCGCCGAGGAAGCATGGGAACATACCCGTGTAGCGTATTGCGTTTTCCGTTTTGCGTTTTCCAAAACGAAACGCGCAAAACGCAAGGATAACGTTATGAACAATTTCATTCTTTCCATCCAAATCACCGCCCTCGGCATGGGTCTTGTCTTCGGCGCGATTCTTTTGCTGTGGCTGATGATGGCCTTGCTGACAAGATTCACCGCCGAAAAAGAATCGCCTGCGGAAGAAGAACCCGCTTCCGACTCCCCCATATCTGCTTCAACAACCCAGGCAGATTCCCGGCTGAAAGCGGCTTTGCTGGCCGTCGCCCTGGCGCTTGCCGAGCAGGAGACTTCGTCCGCGCACCCGTTGCCCGCACCGGATACGGTCATTGTCTCCGCATGGCAGTTGGGTATGCGGACAAGGCAAATGTCGGAAAAGGGAAATTTTATAAGGCACTAATCTCAGACCTCCGAGGTTTTTAAAACCTCGGAGGTCTTTGGAGAATTTATGAAATACAAAGTCACAGTCAACAACCAGGTGTATGAAGTTGAGATCGAAGATATCAACGCGAGACCCGTCATTGCGCGCGTGAACGGTGAACGGTTTGAGATCATGCCGGAGAACGCTGATCAGGCCGGGACAAGAAAAGAAGCGGATGTGAAGGTCGAGAAAAAGGCATTTGGTCCGAGTCCTGTCTCAGTTGCGGCCATGTCTCCCAATCCCGCATTAAGCGGCAACACTCTCACTGCACCCCTGCCCGGAACAATTGTGGAGGTCTTTGTAAAGCCTGGAGAAAAAGTGGAGACGGGACAGGTGGTGGTGGTCATCGAAGCGATGAAGATGAAGAACAGCATCCGCTCGGTGTACAGCGGCACGGTGAGCGAGGTGCTCGTGAGCGCCGGGCAAAGTGTGGCGCACAAACAGGCGCTGGTGAAATTTGCAGACCTGGGTGAAGCGGCATGGATGTAGCTTGTTTCCCTGTATACACGTAGACACGTACACAGGTAAACAAGTAAACAAGTAAACAGGTAAACAGGTAAACAAGTAAACAAGATGAATTTTTTTGAATTGCTCCCTGAATTACTAAAAGGCTTCTCTCATTTCACAATCGGCAATGCGGTGATGATCGTTGCCGCGTTGATTTTGGTTTACCTCGCCGTGTTCAAAGAGACCGAACCGGTATTGCTTTTGCCAATCGGTTTTGGATGTTTGCTGGCGAATATTCCGCTGGCTGGAATGACTGCCGCCGAAGGCATGGCGAAGGTTTTGTACGACGCGGGGATCAAAACAGAACTGTTTCCGCTTTTGATCTTCATCGGCGTGGGCGCGATGATTGACTTCTCCCCTCTGCTTGCACAACCGCGCATGGTTTTATTGGGCGCGGCGGGACAGTTTGGAATCTTTGGTACATTGATGCTGGCCATTGTGCTGGGCTTTCCATTGAATCAAGCGGCATCCATCGGCGTGATCGGCGCAATTGACGGCCCGACCTCGATTTTCGTGGCAACCAAACTCGCGCCTGAATTGCTGGCTCCCATTGCGGTGGCGGCCTATTCGTACATGAGTCTGATTCCCATCATCCAGCCGCCGCTGATGAAATTGCTCACCACAAAAAAAGAGCGCATGATCCAGATGGAATATGCGCCGAAGCCAATTTCAAAAACGACATTGATCTTCTTTCCCATTGTGTTGACCATCGTCGTGGGCTTGCTCGTGCCGGAAGCCACGCCGTTGATTTCCATGCTCATGCTTGGAAACCTGCTCAAAGTCTCTGGTGTGGTGGATCGCCTGAGCAATGCCGCGCAAAACGAGATCATCAATATTTCCACGCTGTTTCTGGGTCTGGCAATCGGTTCCACCATGAGCGCGGCGAGTTTCCTGAATTTCGACACAGGCAAGATCATGGTTTTGGGCCTGTTCGCCTTTGCATTGGATACGGTTGCAGGTTTGCTGTTTGGAAAATTAATGGCGGTGATGTCCGGCGGAAAGATCAATCCGCTTATCGGCGCGGCTGGGATTTCCGCTTTTCCGATGGCAGGTCGCCTTGCCGCAAAAACCGCCAACGACGAAGACCCGAACAATTTTATTCTCATGCACGCAATGGGCGCAAATACCGCAGGTCAATTGGGGAGCGTCATCGCGGGCGGCATTTTGCTCTCGGTTGTGAGCAAGATGCTGGGGATTGGGTAAACTGCTTTGATACAGTAATTGAAAAGTCCCCGCTTACGGGTTTCCCCTGTTGATCCTACGCAATGCTATTCAGCATTTCTCTCCAAACAGAAACCAGCCCAAGCCGGGCGACCCATCCGTTGAGATACTCAAAATCGAGTTGATCCTTTTTTGCCCGAAGAATTGCCGCAATATCACGAACATGCTTCGGCTGTCCGCTCAATCCCAAATAGATGAGTTTGTAGAGGATCAAATCCTCCGGGGAGTGGACGTACACCACTCCGATCGGCGGCCCATAGTCAACTGCTACCCGACGTTGAAATGCGCTCTGCCTCAGCGTGTCACCATCCCGCATCAGGTATAAATCCGCCTTGAGGCCGCTGTACATATGAATTGCATTCAGCGGGATATCCGCCCTATCCTCCATCATCGCATCCAAAATAATGTCGGCCGGCACAAGCATATCCCTTTTCTCAAGTTCTTTTGAAAACCTGCCAACGGCTTTGACAGGAAGGTTAATGACAACATCCAAATCCTGGGTTGCCCGTGGCTCACCCCAGGCCCATTCTGCAATGGCGCCTCCGATTAAATACTCAACACCGGCGGACTCAAGGGCATCAAGGATTAATTGGAGGAAATCTGTGATGTTCAATATCTCATCACTCATGTTGTGTATGCCCGTTGCAAAGCCATTCGATTTGCTTCCTGTAGAGAAAGAGATGGATTTTCCTGTCGGATTCGATATGCCACCACATTTCGAGCCGTATCGCTGATGGCACAGCCCTGTTGAAAGCGGGCGGAACAAGACAATCGGCGGTAAATATCAATTTGACGCTGATCTACTTCGGCGGCGCCGGTCTTCACCAATTGCTTGAATTCAGGCGATAAAGCAGGTTGTCCCTTCAAAAAATAGCCTGAGCATTCCCTGTTTCGGCTGTATTCCAATTCGTAGCCAGCCGCTTGAAATGCCCGCTTCACCACACGCATGTCACGATAAAAAGTATCCTCCCAGGCGGATGTCCCAAAGCAATTCCTTCCCAATTTGTATTCAACTCTGGCAATTAACTGGGCGCGAGTAAGATAGTGTTCATTCCAAAGGATTTGAAGAAGAGCAGTGCGACGCGCGGCAGGAATGTCCTGCTGGATCGCATTGCGGAAGATAACCTGAACAGCCCTGGAAAATAAGGCAGTACTTATCACATGGTCATTATATCTGATTCAAAAACAAGCAGGATTATCATAAATATTATTTTCACTTGCACTAATGTGCGCTATAATAAATTTGTCTGACAAATTATTCAGGAGGCATCCCCATGACCACCATTGACCTGACCATTCACAAAGACCGCCGCGCCCGCGCCATTCAACGCGCGAAGGAACGCAACATCGTCATCCCCACCTACGCCCAAATGAAAGACCCTTCCAAAATTCCCGCAAAGGTTAAGGAGGATTTGAAGAACATTGGCCTCTGGGATATTCACCCGCGAAATCTTTTCCGAATCAACTGGCATAACCAACCCACCGCTTCCGGCGGGACGTTTGGCGGGGTCAATTTTCTCGAGCTTCCGTCTTCGCTGACGGGAGTCAAAGCCCGCATCATCGCTCTTGTTGGAAAATGGTTCCCAACCGGGGCACACAAAGTCGGGGCGGCATTTTCCTGTCTCGTACCGAGGCTGGTCACAGGTCAGTTTGACCCGACGACGCAAAAAGCAGTCTGGCCCTCAACAGGGAATTACTGCCGTGGCGGCGCATACGACTCCGCTTTGCTTGCCTGCGACTCGATTGCCATTTTGCCCGAAGGCATGTCGAAGGAACGTTTCGAGTGGCTTTCCAAAGTGGCGGGAGAAACCATCAAAACGCCCGGCTCGGAATCAAACGTCAAGGAAATTTTCGACAAGTGCTGGGAACTTCGCAAGTCCGGCCAGGACTTGATGATCTTCAATCAATTTGAAGAATTCGGGAACTATCTCTGGCACTTTGAAGTGACCGGCCATGCGATGGAGGAAGTCTTCAAACAGGTGGCGGGCAAAAACGGAAAATATCGCGGCATGGCCTCTGCCACAGGCTCGGCAGGGACGATTGCCAGCGGCGACTACATGAAGAAATTATTCCCCGATAGCAAGATCGTTGCCAGCGAAGCTTTGCAATGCCCCACCCTTTTGGAAAACGGATTTGGCGCGCACCGCATCGAAGGCATCGGCGACAAGCACGTGCCGTGGATACACAATACGAAGAACACCGACGTGGTCGTTGCCATTGACGATAACGCCGTGGTCAACCTCTCGCGCCTGTTCAACGAAGAAAACGGGCGTGCCTACCTTGCC
>JBBIUO010000110.1:8232-11377 GCA_037440205.1 Chloroflexota bacterium | reverse complement strand
GGACATCAAATTCGAGAAGTCCATGCGCTGGAATGATTCTGGCGTATCCTTCTCGCGTCCCATCCGCTGGTATGTCGCTTTACTCGGTGACATGGTCATCCCGTTTGAATATGCTGGCGTTGTTTCAGGAAACGTCACTCGTGGCTTGCGCCCGTATGATTCACCCGAAATCAACATCCCTTCAGCAGATAAATACTTCGACGTAATCCGCGAGGCAGGTATTCTCCTTGATAAAGAAGAACGCAAAGCCTCCATCGCGGAACAGGTCAAGCAAGCCGCGTCTCTCGTCGGCGGCGAGCCTATCATCGAGGACGGTCTGCTCAACGAAGTGGCCAACCTCATTGAAATGCCCACCGCCGTCATGGGCGGCTTTGACCCCGAATTTCTGCAACTGCCCAAAGACGTTTTGATTTCTGTGATGAAGAAGCATCAGAGATATTTCCCTGTTGCCAAAGCCAATCAACCAATTACCAATTACCAATTACTCCCGCATTTTATCGCCATCCGCAACGGCGACGACCTCCACATAGACATTGTCCGCGACGGCAACGAACACGTCCTCGGCGCGCGCTTTGCCGACGCGAACTTCTTCGTCCGCGAAGACCTCAAACTCAAACTCGAAGACTTCCGCCCGAAACTCTCTGGCCTGATGTTCCATGCCAAGCTCGGCTCGATGTTGGACAAATCCGAACGCATTGCCAAACTCGTGGATGAAATCGCACCCGCCCTCGGAATTACCAATAACCAATTACCAATTACCAAACGCGCCGCTCACCTAATGAAAGCAGATTTAGTCACCCAAATGGTCACCGAAATGACTTCATTGCAAGGCATCATCGGCGGTGAATATGCGTTGCGTTCCGGCGAATCGAAGGAGGTGGCCGCGGCGATTGGCGAACAATATCAAACTGTACCAAAATCGAAAATCGGCTTGGCAGTTGCCCTGGCGGATAGAATCGATTCGCTGGTCGGTCTCTTCGCGGCGGGACTTGCGCCGACGGGCGCAAAAGACCCGTTTGGCTTGCGCCGTGCTGCGATTGGTATCGTCCAACCATTGATCGAACACGATGTTGATTTCGATTTGGCTGATGCTGCAAAGAAATCCGCGAAGACTCAGCCGATTGAAGTGAAAGATGAAGTGCAGAAGCAAATTTTGGAATTCATCGCAGGTCGTTTGTCAGTGGTGTTGAAAGATGCGGGTTACAAGCACGATGTCGTCGAGGCCGTGCTTGCGGAGCAATCAGCCAACCCGGCGGCATCTGTCCGGGCGGTGAAGCAACTGTCGGCTTGGGTGGGACGCGAAGACTGGGCCACGATCCTGCCGGGGTATGCGAGATGTGTCCGCATCATCCGCTCTGCGGGAGTGAGCAGTGATCAGCCGCCAGTGATCAGTGATCAGTTGTTGATCGAGGCGGAGGAGAAGTCGCTGAGCAAAACGCTGAAAACCGTCAACCACCAACCGTCAACTATCAATGAATTCCTGGAGATCGTTGTCAAACTCATTCCATCCATCAACACGTTTTTCGATAAGGTGCTGGTGATGGCCGAGGATGAAAAGGTGAAACGAAATCGCCTTGCACTTGTAGGACAAATTGCCAATTTGTCGGGCGGCCTGGCAGATTTGAGCAAACTGGAAGGCTTCTAATTTTTGGGGGCGGCCTGCGGGCCACCTCTTTCTTGCGGAATGTCAAAATCTGCGCGGCAAAATCCGCCTGTTGGGTGTAAAATAGGACATAGTTGATTTGAATAATGGGGGGTGAAGCCCCGCCTGTTTTTATACACCATTTTTATGTTGTTTGGTGTCTAGTCGGTAGATCGATCTATTTATGGAATTTCCTGTAAAAGAATACCTCCTGATACGCCGCGCCAGATACGGCGACCTGAACGCATTCATCCAACTATACGATGCGTATGTTGAGCGCGTCTATCGCTATATCCATTTCCTGACGCCGAACGACGGGGTGGCTGAAGGACTCACTTTCAAGGTATTCTTCAAAGCCTGGGAACAACTTGGCGATTTGCGGATAATTGACCTGTCATTGCCTGTGCGGCTCTTTTCGATTGCGCGGGATCAATTGATGAATTATCACCGCACCCATAAAAAGGCCGCGGCTCCAGACAGCGATTTGGCATTGGCCCGCCAGGGGCGGTGATTTTTGGAGGGAATTCCAGACCATACGAGACAGCCTGCGGTTTTTAACAGACGAACAACAACAAGTACTGGTGTTGAAGTTTATTGCGGGGATGTCGGATAAGGATATTGCGCGCACCCTGACAATGCTCGAGGACAAAGCCTGTATTTTGTGGATGAGCGCTTTGCAGGCATTGTCGGAGCATTTGAATGGCGTGCATACAAGAATGGATGTGGAAGGCTTCCAGACCGCCTTCGAAGAGTGCCTGATAAGGCTTTCAAATGGCGCATCCACCCTGGATGAATGCCTGGTGCGTTACCCGGAACACGAATCTACTCTGAGGCCGATTCTCGAAACGGTTCTTCTTCTCGATCTCGGCTGCGAGGTGGAACCCTCCGTTGCGTTTCGTTCCTACACGCGCGATGCGTTGACGCATCACATCCAGCCCCATCCGCGACAGCCGCAAGTGGGTATGCCTGTGTTCCAGCGCGCCGCGTTGACGTTTGCCATGCTGGCGGCGGTCGTTCTGGTAACTGGCACCACACTGGCCCAATCCGCTTTGCCGGGGGACACACTTTATAGCTGGAAGCGGACGAGCGAACTCGTTGGACGCGCCATCTCGCCCGATCCTGTGTCCACAGACATCATTCTTGCCCAGCGCCGCCTCGATGAGTGGGTTGCAACTGCTGACGACCCAACACATAGTGCAAGTGCAATGAATGATTATCTGGTAACACTGGCAAGGTTAAAATCCTCAAGTGATGCGGAGACGCTTACGCTCATTGTGCCTGTGCTCCAATCGCAACAGCAGACGTTAAATGATGCCGGCCTGTCGGCGCCTGCATTGGATGACTACTTGGTTGAAGCGGCGTCTATTGTGGCGACCACTCAAGTTTTTCGTACAGAAATTCCGCCGGCAACATTAACAGCTACTCTTGCCACACCAACAGTAACGGTAACCTCAACCTCAACCTTGACCCCGACCTTAACCTCAACTTCGACTCCAACCTCAA
>JBBIUO010000110.1:0-8109 GCA_037440205.1 Chloroflexota bacterium | reverse complement strand
GACCCCGACCTGAACCTCAACTTCGACTCCAACCTCAACCTTGACCCCAACTTCAACACCGACCCTAACCCCGACCTTAACCTCGACCTCGACCTTAACTCCGACCTCAACTGAAATCGTGCCGACGCCAACACAGACAGAGATTCCTACTGAGGTTGTCCCGACGCCAACACAAACAGAGGTTCCTACTGAGGTTGTCCCGACGCCAACGGAAATTCCTGAAGATCCGATTGAAGTTGTGCCAGACTCACCGGAAGAAGTTCCATAACGTATTTCCGTTTGATGAAAGAGTTTTAATGCAACTGTAATGGATGTGGCAGGATTTAATTCCTGCCGCATTTCATTTTAGGATGAATGTCATCTTTTCCGTATAAATGGCAGAGTCTATAATTTACGCATGACCCAGCAAAGCACAAATCTGCAACGCGCCGAACTTCTCCTGCGTGAGGGCAGGAAGGAGGAAGCGCGCGCCGTGTTGATGGGATATCTTCGGAAGGATCCATCTTCTGCGCGTGCGTGGTGGCTTCTCAGTTTTGCGCTTACCGATCTGCGACAGCAGGCCGAATGTGTGGAGCGTGTTTTGCAAATGTCTCCGGAAAACATGCATGCCCGCGACCGTTTGTCGAAGTTGAAAAGCGAACTTGCGGCCGCCAGGACGGGGCCGTCTCGTTCCCAGCCGACAATTGCCCCGTTCTTCCCGGAGGATATCGCCCCTTTGCCGGGTTCGACCCCGCTCGAAGATTCCTTTCGTTCATCCCAAACGCCTTCGCCCTTTCTTCCTGAAGAAGAGAATCCTCCCCGGCCGGCTTTGACCGCCTTCGAACGTTCTTTTCCCGCATCCGACGCGCTTCATCCTTTCCCGGAACCTGCTTCGTTTCTTCCCGAAGCAAATGCCTCCCCTCGGCCTCGTAAAAAAGCATCCTCCAAAAAAAATACAGACCTGATCAAATATGCAATTTTGATCGGGATATTCCTGTGCGCCTGCACAGGCATCTCCATTGGCTTCTTCATCGTCCTGCGCAACCAGCGCTCAGCGGACGTTTCCCCGCCGGTGGTCATTATTCCAGATACTCCAACTCCCATCTCCACACAGGCCCTGCCCCCCACGTGGACTCCCGCCCCAACCAACACGCTTTTCCCAACGAGCACGCTTGCCCTGATCCAATCGTCGCCCACGCCGGTATTTAATCAGATCGGCACCCAGGACCCGGGGTCCAGTGGAACCGGTCTTTCCGTCGGCATGCAGGCGCCCGATTTCAAATTGAAAAATGCAAACACCGGCAATCAGGTAAGCCTGAGCGATTTCAAAGGCCATCTGGTGATCCTGTTTTTCTGGGCAAACGGATGCGGCTATTGCGATATCGAGGCGGAGGCGATGCAGGATATTTACAAAGAGTACAAGGGTGATGGGATCGTCGTCCTGGCTGTTGATGTGTGGGGGGATTCCGACCATGCGCGCGCCTATCGGGACAATCACAATCTCACCTATCCCATGCTTACCGACCCAAAGGCCAGTGTTTACAAACTGTACGGAGGAAATAACTGGTTCCCGCTCAATTACTTTGTGGATGTCAATGGAAACGTCTCCTTCAGCCAGCTTGGCATGATGGATTACTCCATGCTGAACCTCAAGGTCAGAAGCATGTTGAATCTGATCCCCACCGTGGCCCCGTGATTCGCGGCAACCTCCTTTGACCAGAAATGTTCTGGGAAACGGGGGGTTGCTCACTGCACGGCTCAAGTGACTGTCACTTGACTTGAGAGCACAGAGTCTGCACAGGAGCCATTTTTTTTATTCCTCCGCATCTGCGATGGTGATGCCCTCCAGCAGGGAATCATATCTGCCCGTGTTCAGGTTCCAGATTTCAACGATCCTCTCCCAACTCCATAAGTCTCCTTTGATCACAAGGGAAAGTTTGTCGTAATACAGGGCGATGTTCCTGTTCACGATTCGGTTCTCACCCGATTTAAGCGTTTCCACATACCCCTTGGGAATGATGTGCCGGAAGTGACCGATGCGCCAATGCTCGATCTCGTAGAGCGGCATCCGCGTCATCAACGGGTCGGCCAGCGAGTTCAGGTCAATCACGTGGAAGTTGGGCCCCAGCGTCATGGAGTTTTGTCCGAGTGGCCCCAGCACCCGCACGCGGACAGGCTCACCCGGCAAATAGACCCATTTATCGCGGGCATAGTTCGTGGAAGGCGCGCTCTTCTTTTTCAGCCGTTCGAAAAAACCGAGGCCGGTGTACACGATGCGTTCGTCCGAGATGCCATGCTCATCAACGAAAATGCGATGATCGCCCTCGTCGCCAACGCCGAAGTTTGGGGCCCGTTCGGGAATCGCATAAATGGGAGAGATGCCAACGAGCAACACCATCCCAACCGCAAGGCCGTAAACTTTATTCGATGTGAAATCCATTGCCGCAAAAAGTGTCACGCAAGCCAGCAGGGCGGTGGAGAAATATCGCCCGCTCATGAAATCACCGCCGATGTAAAGCGTGTAGAGCAGGTAAAGGGTCACCCCGGCAAGGATGATCTTGTGACGGCTATTCTTATTCATCCACACCGCGATGGAAACGAAAAGGATCGTCAGCAATGTGATCGGGTCGAGTTTCAACGAGTTCAGATAATAGAACATTCCCTGCCGGATGAGGCTCGTCGTCGGGATGCCGGTATTGATCTTTGCATATGCCGTGTTTGGGAATGGAAACCCATAATAGAAAAGCGAAAATAATTCCCACACGATCAACGGAAGAAATCCAAGTGTGAGCGTGACGAAGGTCTTCCCTTTATTTGGACTCTGCCAAAAGAGGATGAACAGCGCCGGGAAATAGAACAGCAGCGTATCGAGCCGATCCACCCCGCCGAGAGCGGCCAGCACAGCAAGGAGAAAGATGCCGCCCCGTGAGTTTTCCCATTGATTTAGATAAGCCAGGATGAACAACAAAAGGATGAGATGGGTGAGCGGATTTTCCAGCCCGGAGGTGGAGTAATCAATGAACGATTTCGAAAGCGAGAAGATCAACAACCCGATGACCGCTCTCTTTGCGGAGGATGAGGCCTTGTAAGCAAAAATGACTGCCATGAGCAGGGAAAGCCCGGTGGAGATGAAGACGTTCAGAAAGTACATCTGCCCCTGACCAAGAGGATTGCTTTTCCAAAGATTGAAGATGAAATTCGACGCCGCCTGCAATAAAAACCACAGCGGATGGGTGAACGTTTGCACGCGTTCGCCAATGTTGAACACCGGGCCGTATCCGTGCAGAAAATTTTCGAGGGAACGGAACGTGATGATCGCATCGTCGCTGACCCACGAGGTGCGAATCATCAGCCACGCATACAGCGCCAGAAACGGAATCACCAGCGCCTTGTGTTTGAGAAGCCATGAATTCATAGGGGGCAAGTATAATTCAAACGATGCGACCGGAATGCAAACACAATTACGCGCAAACATGAATTGCAATAAACGCCCCGATTATTTGGTTGTATAATCCTGCAATGCAATTCGAAATCATCAGCGAGATTGGAAGTGTCCAAACAATCGCGTCAGGCAACGGCATCCGAATTCTTCCAGTGTTGCGGAAACGATATGGCGCGGGGCGCCGGCGAAAATTGAAAGGAATTACAACTGTTCGCTTGTTCAATGGCGATGTGCGTCTTGCGGAAGTTCACTGGTTTGAAGCGCACGGTATTGGTAAAAAGAAGATGAGAATTAAACGATTTCTGGATTAACCCATGACTACTTCAAAAACCACACCTCAATTTGCAATTTGCATCCAATCTGATGATCCCGACCTGCTCACACCGCGCATGGTTTACGAAATCCTGCCCGACGATGACGCGGCAAAATCGAATCATGTCCGTGTCATTGACAACGAAGGTGAAGACTATCTCTACCCTGCCGATTTTTTTGTATTCGTCGAGTTTCCGCAGGCAGTCAGAAAAACTTTGCAGAAAATTCCAACCCGCCCTGCGTCGGTCACAAGCGTACCTCAAGTGTGAGCGGCTCAAGAAAATCATCTGCGGATTTGAGACACGGAACTGTATCCGTGTCTTTTATTTTCCCAAACCGTCAAATGCGTCTATAATTCACTTACCCTATGTCCACCATTGATGAAATCAAATCCCGCATTGATATCGTTGACCTCGTCTCCGAGGCCGGGGTCAAACTGCGCCATGCAGGCAGGAACTACACGGGGTTTTGCCCGTTCCACGATAACAAGCATACGCCGGCTTTCGTGGTCTGGCCTGAATCCGGGACGTGGCGGTGCTTCGGTCAATGCAACGAGGGCGGCGACATCTTCAAGTTCGTGATGAAGCGCGAGGGGATTGACTTCAAGGAAGCCCTGCAAAAACTGGCCCAGCGCGCGGGCGTGGAGTTGAAGGAATATCGCCGCGAAACTCCGGAAATAAAAGAAGCCTACGATCACCTCCGCAAACTGCTCGAAGATGCGGTCGTGTATTATCGAAGCCAGTTGTTCAACAGCAAGGAAGTGCTGACCTACCTGCGGGAAAAACGCCGCCTGAGCGATTCCACCATCGAGACCTTTGGCCTGGGCTATGCTCCGCCGGGATACGACAACCTGCTCAGGCATTTCACATCCAAAGGTTACAGTCAGCAGGATTTGATTGATGCGGGGATGCTGTCTGTGCGTGAGGGGGAAGGTACACAGGTAGACAGGTATACAGGTACACAGGTAGACAGGTATACAGGTACACAGGCAGACACGTACACAGGCGCACAGGACGACACCCGTCGCCCGTCACCCGTCACCCGCATCTATGATCGTTTCCGCAACCGCATCATGATTCCCATCCGTGATGAGCAGGGACGCATGGCGGGATTCGGCGCGAGAATCGTTGACCCCAATGATATTCCGAAGTTTTTGAATTCACCCGAAACGCCGATCTTCTCCAAAGGGAGAATTCTCTACGGCCTTGACCGCGCCCGCAAACCCATTCGCGCGGCGGACCAGGCCGTGATCGTGGAAGGCTATCTCGATGTCATTGCCCTGCACCAGGCGGGGTATGAAAACGTGGTCTCGCCGATGGGCACGGCGTTGACGGAAGATCAACTGCGCCTGCTCAAAAAGTCCACGCGGCGGATTGTGCTGGCGCTCGACCCCGATGTGGCCGGTCAAAAAGCCGTCCTGCGCGGACTCGACGCGGCGCGTTCCGCGATGGATCGCGAGGGCGAACTGGGTTTCGATGCGCGGGGCTTATTGAAGAACGAAGCCCGTTTGCAGGCGGATTTGCGCGTGGCAACCATGCCCGACGACCTCGACCCCGATGAGATCGTGGCGCGCGATAAAGAGGAATGGAAGAGGCTCATCGAGAACGCGAAGCCCATCGTCACACACGTCATGGATTCGCTGGCGGCGGGGCAAAACCTGAACGATGCCAAGGTGAAAAATCAAATCGCGGCGCAGGTGCTTCCGTTGATCGAGGATTTGCCCAACGCCATGGAACGAGACACGTATCGTCAGGCGCTGGCGAGAATGTTGCGGGTAAGTGAAAGCGTCTTAACCGGCACGCAGGTTCAGGGTCCGGTAATGAGGCGAAAACCTCGTGGGGCTGGTCAAACTCAAAAGGCCGAAATGACGGTTGTGGCGGTCAATCCAAACCTGAAAATCGAATCCTATTGCCTCGGTGTTTTGCTGAACAAGCCCGAATTGCTCTACCGCCTCGACAAGCGATTGCAGGAGGCCGACCTTGCCGCGCTGGCTGTGGAGGATTTCGAGTATACTGACCATCAGTTGTTGTTTGGCGTGGTGCGTTTGGCGGTGGAACAGGACGAGAAGGATTATCACCATTATGTAATGAGCCATGTGCCGGAAACGGTCAGCGAACTTTCGAAGGAACTGGCGGCGCAGACGGAGAATCTCGACCTGCTGGAGGATAAAATATTGGATGAACTGCTGGCGCGTTTCATGGATTTGCGCCGCACGAACGCCATGTTGAATGTCAATCAATTGCGCTTCCTTCAGGAGGAGGAGCAACAGCAGGGAGGCGCAAATATCAAGATGTATCAGGAGCAGACCTTGCAACTGACGAAACTGCTTCATCATTTGGATCAGGCAAAACGAAAGTTAACTTCAAAGCGGAATTAATCATACGCAGACATCACGAGAAGAGACCGATGCCCGCAAAATCCAAATCAAAGGCCAGACCCAAACCCAGGTTGAAACAAAAGCCGGCCCCTTCCCGCACGCGCAAAGTTGTGGAAGAGAAATTCCCGGAGAATGGAACGCTGGATGCGCTCGAAAACAGGAATAATTTCCTTTTCGATTCGGCGGTGGATGAGATCATCGAACCGGATGAAACCCTGCTTGCGCAACAGGATGAGTTCGAAGACGATCTGACCCTGTCTCCGCATGATCTCGACGCCGAGCTTTCCGAAGACCCCGTGCGTTTGTATCTGCGCGAGATCGGCCTGGTCAAACTGCTGGATTCGGACAGCGAGTTTCGCCTTGCCACGCTCAGCGAAGCGGATCGTCACCTCACGGCGCTCCGAAAGTTGAAGCAACGCAAGGGCGTTTCGCTGGCTTCGTCCATTTATCATTCCATCCTTTTGGAAATGTCCACTTCGTGGGATCGCCTCATCGAGGATGCCGAACAACTCGATCACGACCTCCCCAGCCTTGCCCTGTTGATCGCCGAAGCGCAATCGCTTCATTCGGGCTGGCAATTCGATTCACCGTCCTACTTCCGCGCGTATCTGGATAACGGCCATTGGGGAGTGGATCACCTTTGGGATAACTTTGCCCGACACGCCTATAGCGTCTTTCTTAACCTGTACCTGCTTCCGTTTAAATATGCAGAGTGGCTGCTGACGAATGTCCGCGCCCAAAATGCCATGCCCGCGCAGAGGACTCTCTACCGCAACCTGCCGCCGGATGAAGAATTGCTCGGCGAGATGGATGCGATACACGCCCGCGCGGTGGAGGGGAACCAGGCGCTCATCCGCGCGAACTTGCGGCTGGTGGTGAGCGTTGCCAAGCGCTATCTTGGGCGCGGCATGTCGCTGTTGGATTTGATCCAGGAGGGCAACATGGGCCTGCTTCGCGCGGTCAACAAATTCGATCCGCGCCGCGGGTTCAAATTCAGCACCTATGCCACGTGGTGGATTCGCCAATCCATCAATCGTTCCATTGCGGAGCAGGCGCGGACGATTCGTATTCCCGTTCATTTGTTTGAATCCATTTCGCGCATCCTTCGCGCGCAGAGGCATCTCACGCAGGTGCTGGGACGTGACCCAAGTAGTGAAGAACTCGCCGTGGAAGTGGGATACCTTTCCGCCTCCGACGTGCAGTCCATTCTGCGGGCGCACGCCGAGAACCGACCCTTGAAACCGGAACTGCAACGATTGCTCGACACGGCCACGCAAAAGATCAACCGCGTGCTTCGTTCGGCAGAGGAGCCAGTCTCGCTCGAAGGGCCGGTTGGAGATGAAGATTCCAGTGCGCTTGGCGATTTCATCGAAGATGAAGACACACCCTCGCCCATGGATGCCGCCGCGCGTGAGATGCTCCGCGAACAGGTACAGCACGCTCTCGAATCGCTTTCAGACCGCGAACGCGACGTTCTCGAACTTCGCTTCGGCCTGCGCGATGGAAGGGAACACACCCTTGAAGAAGTTAGCCGCTACTTCGACGTCACCCGCGAACGCGTCCGCCAAATCGAGGCGAAGGCGTTGCGGAAGTTACGTCACCCCGCGAGGAGCAGAGAGTTGAGGGATTATTTGGGAGATTAGGGGGAAAGGATGAAGGATGAAGGATGAATTTGGAGGCGTCTAGCGTTGAACGGTGAACGGTGACTGCGGGAGTCTCTTTGAGGAGAGGGTATTCCTGTTCCTTGCGCTGTTCTTCGTAGCCTTCGGCAACTGCCTTCGCGAGTTCGCGCATGCGGCGGAAGAAGGCTTGACGTTCGGCAACACTGATTGCGCCGCGAGTATCTAAAATATTGAAGCAGTGCGAGCATTTGAGGACGTAGTCGTGCGCGGGGACGATGAGGCCCGCCGCGAGACAGGCGTCCGCTTCGGCGGAGAAGAGATCATCAGTAGTTCACGAAAAGGCTTGAACATGGTTTACTTGGCTCTTACCAAGGAGA
>JBBIUO010000109.1:8817-11406 GCA_037440205.1 Chloroflexota bacterium | reverse complement strand
CCCCTGAGGGTATCAGGAAATTCGCGATTTGCCAAAATTTTCAGCGAAAGGTCAGCTGTAAGGAAACACAATGAAACATCTTTTCTTATCCCTTCTCCTCCTTTCCTTTCTCCTCGCCGCGTGTGGAGGCGCTCCCGCGCAAATCACAGGCGAAACCGTCACAGTAGCGGATGGTTCGTATCAAAACATCACTGCCGATGAATTAAATACAATGTTGAAGAGCAAGGATTTCGTCTTCATCAACGTTCACATCCCATTTGCAGGCAACATCGCAGGAACCGATTTATCCCTCCCCTATGACCAGATCAGCGCGGCTGAAAATCTCTCGCAACTCCCTGCGGATAAATCCGCGAAGATCATCCTATACTGTCGCAGTGGGCGCATGAGCGCCATCGCCGCCGAATCTTTGGTGAAGTTGGGCTATTCCAACATTTGGAATCTCAAAGGCGGTATGGTGGATTGGGAAGCAGCGGGATACCAGATCGAGAAATAACGATAGGCAGAATTGCTTACAAAGTTTCGAGTAATTTTGCTCTCGTTGAAGGCGTCTTTTGTCGCGATAATTACATCCAATGAAAGGAGCAATCTATGACCACAACCGTTCACGACCCCGTCTGCGGCATGGACATTGACCCCGCCACCGCCGCTGGCACGTCCGAATACAACGGGCAGACTTACTACTTCTGCTCGCTCGGCTGCAAGAAATCCTTCGACAAAGACCCCGAGAAGTATCTTGGACAGCATCACGAACACCACCACCAGCACTAACCCGTCACTGACCCGCCCAACCAGGCGGGTCAGTTCTTTTTTGGACAATTTTCCGAAAACAAATCTTCAATCACTCTTTGCCATGCCTTTACACAATCTTTAAATACGCCTGCTATTCTTGGGGCATCAAGAAAGGAAAATAATCATGTTTCTGATGTGGATCGTCCCTCTCGCACTAATCGCGCTGCTTGTCTATGCTATTTCGGGCAGAAATCTGGTCAATGCGTTCAAACCCGCTTCGAGCCGCGCCTGCCCAAATTGTGGCAAGCCCGCACAAGCGGACTGGAAAACCTGTCCCCACTGCGGGCAGACCCTGTAAGGAGGCCGTCATGTGCGGCTGCATGTTAATGCACGCGACAATGGATCACAGCGGACACCAATCCGCGCAGGTAACGGGAAACGCGCCCGCCGCGGTTGCACCCGCCTCCGACTATAAATGCGCGCACTGTGGTTTTCCCTTGCAAACTGGTTACGCATTTTGTCCCAGTTGCGGGATGAGCCTGCATTCGGCGAAATGCTCCGCCTGCGGACAAAAGGTTGACCCCTCCTGGGCAACCTGCGCCTACTGCGGCTCGCCTCTGGGCGAAACCCAACACGCAGCGGAGCATTGAATTGAACAGCGGACGTAAGAGAACGTCTGCTACGCGGCGACGCGTAAGAGACGCTCTCTAGCGTCGGAAAGAAAGGAAAACAAAATGAAAAAGACAAATTGGTTGGCAATCACTCTCATCGGCATCGTCGCCCTCATTGTCCTGTTCTGGATTGGCACAATGATCGGCGGAGGTTATCGCGGCTACGGCATGATGGGCGGATACGGTATGATGGGCGGACAGGGCATGATGGGCAACTGGGGCTTCTCTCCCTTCGGCTGGTTCGGCATGGGATTCGGAATGCTTTTCATGTGGCTCATCCCCATCGGCACCCTCGCCCTGATCGTCTTCGGCGTCGCGTCGCTGGTACGAAACAATGGAGGCGCCATACCTCCTGTCTCGCAGTCTCCCTGCCCCAACTGCGGAAAGGGCGCCCAAGCCGACTGGCAGAATTGCCCCTACTGCGGCACATCGTTGAAATAACCCCCCAATCACTTTTCCAAAATAGCCTATTGAAAGATAGGCTATTTTGCTTATATCCAATCAGGCAGAAAACCGCTCGCACGCCTCGTCAAAGGGACATACACTATTGGGCATAGTCGGCGTCTGCGCACTTGGCGTTCTCCAACGCCAGCGCAAGAGAGCGCAGACTACCTACCTGGAGAAACCATGACAGTCCGTGACCCCGTTTGTGGAATGGAAATCGAACCCCAGAGCGCTTTCGCCAGTCGCGAGCACATGGGGCAGACGTTTTATTTTTGCTCGCAATCGTGTGTGGATCAATTCGACAAAGACCCACACAGTTACGTGATGACCTCCGCGACCACGGGATTCAACCCTGAGCGGACTCTCACCCGCATCGAACTACCCGTGAGCGGGTCGGCGTTGAAGGAGCATTCGACTCACCTTGAGTCTGCTCTACGCGCGCTTGAAGGCGTGGACGAGGCAAAGGTCAATCGAAACAGCGGCAGGCTTGAGGTCCAGTATGACGCGGAAAAGGTGAATGTTGCGCAATTGGTGGACGCGGTCAAATCCATTGGCTTTCAAGTCGGCGTTGCCAATGTCAAAATCGGAATCGAAAATCTGCGCTGCGCGTCGTGTGTCAAGTTTATCGAAGACGAGTTGAAGTCCACAGCGGGCGCGTTGAACGCGACGGTGAATATCGCCACGCAGGAAGCGACGGTGGATTACCTCCCGCAAAATACGACGATGTCGCAATTGAATGCCGCGA
>JBBIUO010000109.1:0-8807 GCA_037440205.1 Chloroflexota bacterium | reverse complement strand
CTGGGGATACAAACCACGACCTGTCACCAGCGACGCGCCCGTGGACAAACAGGAAGAGGCGCACGCGCGCGAGTACCGCCGCTTGATGAACATGTTCTGGTTCGCGGCGATTGTCTCATTGCCTGTGTTGCTCTTTGCGTATCCGCAATATATTCCCGGGATTCGCGATCTCTCGATGGAAACCATCCGCTGGGCGTGGATTGCTTCGGCGTTTGTGACGTTACCTGTGTTGTTCTATTCAGGTTACGACTTTTTCACAGGCGCATGGGCGGCGTTCAAACATCGCTCGGCGAACATGAACACGTTGATCTCGCTTGGCACAGGCGCGGCGTGGTTGTACTCAACGTTTGCGGTTCTCTTTCCATCCGTTTTCCCCGAAGGGACATCGGAACCATTTTACGATGTCGTCGCCGTTGTCATTGCATTAGTCGTGCTGGGACAGGCGCTGGAACTGCGCGCCAAAGGACAATCCAGCGCGGCGATTAAGAAACTGCTCGGCTTGCAGGCAAAGACTGCGCGTGTGATTCGCGACGGCAAGGAAATGGATTTGCCCGTTGAGGAAGTGCTGGTCGGCGATGTGATTCAAGTACGCCCTGGCGAGAAAGTTCCCGTGGACGGCGTCATCGTCGAGGGCAGTTCTGCTGTGGACGAATCCATGCTGACGGGTGAGTCATTGCCCGTTTCCAAGAAGAAAGGCGATGAAGTCATCGGCGCAACGTTGAACAAAACGGGCGCGTTCAAATTTCGTGCCACGAAAGTTGGAAAAGACACCGCATTAGCTCAAATTGTGAAGATGGTTCAGGACGCGCAGAATTCCAAAGCGCCGATTGCAAGATTGGCAGATACGATTTCAGGATATTTTGTTCCAATCGTGATGATATTAGCCGTGTGGACGTTTGTCATCTGGTTCGTGGTTGGACCTCAACCGCAACTCGTGTACGCGCTCGTTACCAGCGTGACTGTATTGATTATTGCCTGTCCGTGTGCGCTGGGACTTGCCACGCCGATGAGTCTGATGGTCGGCATCGGCAAAGGCGCGGAGCATGGGATTCTGATTCGTTCGGGTGAAGCGTTGCAAACCGCGCGGAATATTCAAACCGTTGTGTTGGATAAGACAGGAACGATTACGAAGGGCAAGCCTGAGTTGACGGACGTAGTAATCAGTGATCAGCCTGCCCTGAGCGAAGTCGAAGGGTCATCAGTGAACAGTGATGAGTTGTTACGATTAGCCGCGTCCGTTGAGAAAGTCAGTGAACATCCGCTGGCACAAGCCATTGTCGAAGGCGCACAGGCGCGGAAGTTGGAGTTCGCGGAAGTGAAGGACTTTGAAGCCATCCCGGGCCATGGCGTTTCGGCTAAGGTCGAGGGACGAAACGTGTTGATTGGCAATCTCAAGTTGATGACCCGCGAGAAGATCGTGCTTGGCGTACTGGAAGAAAAATCCAAGTCGCTGGCAGACGACGGCAAGACTCCAATGTTCATTGCGTTGGACGGCAAAGCCGCAGGGATTGTCGCGGTGGCGGATACAGTCAAGGAAGATTCTGCCGAAGCCATCAAAGCCCTGCAAAACTTGGGCATCGAAGTCGTGATGATCACAGGCGACAACCGCCGCACCGCCGAAGCGATTGCGCGCAAGGTCGGTGTGAACAAAGTTCTCGCTGAAGTCCTGCCCGAAGACAAAGCCAACGAAGTCAAGAAACTCCAAAGCGAAATCGTAAATCGTAAATCGAAAATCGGAAATGTGGTTGCCATGGTCGGTGACGGCATCAACGACGCGCCTGCTCTCGCGCAAGCGGATGTCGGTCTCGCCATCGGCACAGGCACGGATGTTGCAATTGAGGCATCAGATATCACCCTCATCAAAGGCAGCCTCAAAGGCGTGGTCACTGCCATCGAAGTCAGCCGCGCCACGATGAAGAACATTTATCAAAACTTGTTTGGTGCGTTCATCTACAACACGCTCGGCGTTCCCGTCGCGATGGGTGCGTTGTTTCCATTCTTTGGCTTATTACTCAGTCCGCTGATTGCGGGCGCGGCGATGGCATTTTCATCCGTAACTGTGGTTGGCAATGCAAATCGCCTGCGCGGGTTCAAGCCAAAGTTCAGTGTCAGATAGGAGTCAAGCATGAATACATTACAAATTCTCGTCGTTCTTTCTGGAGCCATCCTCACAATTCTCATCGCCTGGTATTTCTGGTTCGCGCCCAAGGCACAGACGCGCGCAGCGGTTGCCGCTTCGGGCGCGCAGGAAGTTGCCATCACGGTGAAAGGCGGCTACACCCCCGATGTGATTGTCGTCCAAAAGGGACGCCCCGTGAAGTTGACCTTCACGCGCCAGGAAAGTTCGGCGTGTTCCGAAAAAGTTTTATTCCCCGATTTCAACCAGAACGCTTTACTGCCTGAAGGCGAACAAGTCTCTCTGGAGTTTACTCCTGAGAAAGCGGGCGAGTTCGGCTTCCAATGCCAAATGGGGATGCTGCGCGGCAAGTTGATCGTGGAATAAGGCTGAAAATGAAACGCCAAAGAATTCACATGCCGAACCTTTCCTACATTGCGGCGTTTGTCATTGGCGTAATTTTGTTCGCTGTAATTTGGAAATGGCTGTTCGGCTCAGCCTCCAGCCTGACGGTTCTGGCAGGCATGGCGGGCGTGGCGACGATGGTCACGGTGCTCTGGATACGAAACGAAACGCAGCATCACAGGAACAAGAATTGAAACCGTCCCGAAGGCTGGCAGCAGCGATTGGACATGTCAAGGAATCTTCGGGACGTTATTTCATAATTAAGGATGAATGAACTTGGACAACGATCAAGCTGTCACACCCATGGAACCTGAATATGAGACCACCTGCGGCGGGAAGATCAAAGACCCCTTTAAATATCCCAGCGCGGAGTACAAAGGTGAGCGGGTTTTCTTTTGCACCCATGCCTGCCTGCGCGTCTTCACGCAAGACCCTGATGCATTCATGGCAGGTGAAGTGGAGCATCCTGTTCAGGAAGAATAAGAAGACTATTTCGTAAAAGGTGGAGCGTATTCTTAGCAGGAAGTGCCAGTCTTTTCCTGGTACTTCCTGATTTAATTAAGGTAAGAATTGTCCGATTAGGGAATACAGTATATTGTAACTTTTTACAATAAAGGATATTCCCATGTCTTGTGCATCAGAATATGCTCCCCAACTCCGCGCACGCGGATACAGAGTGACTCCCCAGCGGATGGCGATCCTGCACGTCTTGCGTCATGAAGGGACTCATCTTTCGCCTGCTGAGGTATACAGAAAAGCTCGCAAGGATTTTCCTGGTCTTACCGAGCCCACCGTGTATCGCACGCTCGAATTCCTGGCTGACAACGGAGTGGTGCGGTCGTCCCAATCCAGCAAGGGACACCTGACCTATGAGATCGCTGGTGAAGACCATCATCATGTAGTCTGCCGTATTTGTGGCAGTGAAATTGAAGTGGAACACGCCTTGTTGGAAAATGTTTATAAAAAAATAGAATCCACAAGTGGGTATATGCGTATTGACAGCCATGTGACCTTCTTCGGGGTGTGCCCGAAGTGTCAAAGAAAAAAACTTTAGGAGAGATGATGAAACCCGGATTTATTGTTAACCTCATGTTTATACTGGCAGTCTTGGTGGCTGGCTGTGTCCCGGCAGGGAACCCTTCGCAGGATGGCAAGTTGAACGTTGTTGCCACGGTTTCTCCCATTACCAATATTATTTGCAACATTGGCGGCGACCGTATCACTTTATCAGGGATTGTGCCAGAAGGCGTAAACTCGCACACCTTCGAGCCTGCGCCCTCGGACGCCAGGAAACTGGCACAGGCAGATATTATCTTTGTCAATGGACTCGATCTTGAAGATCCAACCCTGAATCTTGCCAAAGCCAACCTGAAACAGGGCGCGGAGATCGTCATTTTGGGTGAACAGACGATCAAGCCGGAAGAATATGTCTATGACTTTTCATTTCCAGAATCAGAGGGACATCCCAACCCGCATCTGTGGCCCAACCCAATCTACGCGTTGCGCTATGCTGAAATTGCCAAAGACACCCTGGTTCGCCGCGATCCTGCCAATGCTGACTATTACAAAGGCAATTACGAAAAATTCAAGGCGCGTATTGAAGCATTGGATGAAGCGATCAAGACGACCATCAACAGCATCCCTGAAAATAACCGCAAGTTGCTGACGTACCACGACTCGTTTGCCTACTTTGCGCCACGCTATGGCATGACTGTTATCGGTGCGATCCAGCCTTCGGATTTTGCCGAGCCATCAGCAAAAGATGTGGCTGACTTGATCACGCAAATCAGGGAGGAAAAAGTTCCTGCTGTATTCGGGTCGGAAGTCTTTCCATCCCCAATATTGGAACAGATCGCCAAAGAGTCGGGCGCAAAATACGTCAGTGATTTGCGCGACGACGACCTGCCTGGTTTGCCAGGTGAGGCGAAACATTCCTATCTGGGGTTGATCGTGGAAGATGTGCGCATCATGGCGGATGTGCTCGGCGGTGATCCATCGCTGATTGAGAACTTTGATGTTTCCAATATCCCTGGGCAGGATCAGGCTGTGCAACAGAGTCAATAACCATGGAACCCCTGCTTGAACTACGAAAGGTTTCCTTTGGGTATGGCGCCATGCCCGTGTTGGAGGATATTAACATTCACCTCCATCATGGACAATTCGCCGCGCTGGTTGGACCCAGCGGCGCAGGCAAAACCACGTTGCTGAAACTGATTCTCGGCAGCCTGCAACCCACCGAGGGAGAAATCTACACACGCGGCAAACTCCTGCAAAACGGACATAAGCCTCGCGTGGGCTATGTGCCTCAGTTGGAAACCGTGGATTGGAATTTTCCTGTCACGGTGGAGCAGGCGGTTTGGATGGGGCAGATCGGGAATAAAAACCCCTGGCCCTGGATCATGCCTGAGGAACGGAAGCAGGTTCGAGCGATGTTGGAACGTCTGGGAATCGCAAGTCTGCATCAACGACACATCCGCGACCTGTCAGGTGGTCAGCAACAGCGCGTTTTTCTGGCGCGGGCATTGATTTCCAAACCCGATTTGCTCGTTTTGGATGAACCTACAGTAGGGCTGGATATTCAAACGGCCGAAATGATTTTGGTGCTGTTGGCGGAATTAAACCGTCAGGGCGTGACTTTGTTGATTACCACGCACGATCTGAACGCCGCCGCCGCGCATTTGCCCTGGGTGATCTGCCTGAATCAGAAAGTCATTGCGCAGGGCGCTCCCGAAGATGTATTCACTGAGGAAGTCCTGAGCCAGACTTATCGTGGAGAGATGATAGTCTTCCAACATAATGGCATGATGTTCATCCAGCAGAAACCGCATGGGCATGGCTACAAAGACCTGTTGCCAGAGCCTGTGCCGGGTGAAGTGCCGCAGGTCAATTCATAAAGGTTCTCATGACTATCTTATTCGAACCCTTTCAATTTGAATTTTTTCGTAACGGCGTGATGGTATCCCTGCTAGTGGGAGCGCTGTGTGGAATGATCGGCGTCTATATTGTTTTGCGCGGCATGAGTTATATCGGTCACGGGTTATCCCACGCCATCTTTGGCGGCGCGGTAGTGACCTACGTTATGGCATGGAATTTCTATGTGGGTGCGGGCCTTTGGGGATTTCTGGCGGCGCTTCTCATCAACCAGACGGTGCGGCGCACACGCATCTCTGCAGATGCCGCGATTGGGGTCATCACAACTGCCAGTTTTGCCATTGGCGTGGCGTTGATCAGCCGCTACCGTCATTTCACGCGCTCCTTCGATGCGGCGTTGTTCGGCAACATCCTTGGCGTGACTACGCAAGATGTCTGGGTAGTGGCTGTGGTGACCCTGGCAGTCATGCTGATCATCTTCTTCATGTATAAGCAATTGCTTTTTACAACGTTCAATGCAGAGGTGGCTCAGGTCTATGGTGTCAAAACTGAATGGGTGGATACGCTTTTCTCGCTTGCGCTGGCAGCCGCCTTGATCGCTTCAATGCAAATTCTCGGAGTGACACTGATCGCCGCCGCTCTGGTCATTCCCGCCATCACGGCTCGTTTGCTAACAGACAGTTTCAATCGTATGATCGTCATTTCCACTGTGATCGGCATGTTGACCAACCTGGTCGGCATGTATTTGAGTTATTACATTGATGTGGCATCGGGTGCAACCATTGTGCTGGTACAGGCAACGGTATTTGGGGCTTCACTGATAATGAGCCTGGCGCAGAAAAGAGCCGCGCGCCGCCTGGCGCACACGCACATATAAACCTGTCGCCATGACATTCCTCATAAGCCATTTGGCGTATCTCTCGTCCCGCCAATTTGCGCTGGAGACAACTTAATTGTCCGACTACTATTGGGTCGTCCGAACACGGAGGACCCAATATGTTTTCAAAGACCAGAAAGTTTCTTTTCCTTCTCATTCTCGCGGCGTTGATTTCCACTGCCATTTCTGCCTGCTCGACCAGCAATGACCACCTCGCCATGTCGCCGCTGGACTCAATGCCGATGGAAGTTCAATCCGCGCCTGTGAGCGTGCAGGAGGCATATCAATTCAGCGCCGCCAACCCCGACATTATGAAGAACATTCCCTGCTATTGCGGCTGCGGCGACATCGGTCACACCTCCAACTATGATTGCTATGTTTCGGACGTGGGCTCGCAGGGCAACATCACCTTCGACAACCACGCCCTTGGCTGTTCCATCTGCGTGGATATTACACAAGATGTCATGCGTATGTTGCGGGAGGGGAAGAGTCCGCAGGATGCCAGGGCATATATAGATGCGACATATTCCAAATACGGACCCTCGAACATTCCGTAAAACGTACACAGGTACACACGTAAACAGGTACACAGATGACGAAACGAACGGCGTGGATTTGGCTGGGACTCGCGGCGATGGTTGTTGCCTTCGCTCCCTTGCCTGTTCCCTCCCTCTCGCCTCAGGTACGGATGTTCAAGCTGGACGCGCGTCAATATGCCTACTCTCCTTCCGAGCTTAAAGTCAACCCAGGCGATACCGTGACCATCCAACTTGTCAGCACGGATGTCGTCCACGGACTGTACGTGGATGGCTATGATCTTTCCGTCGAAGCCGACCCAGGTCAAACTGCCACATTGACCTTTATCGCGGACAAATCAGGCTCTTTCCGCTTTCGATGCAATGTCACCTGCGGAGCGATGCATCCCTTCATGATCGGCAAATTGCAAGTTGGCACAAATGCGTGGCTCTACAGATCAATTGGACTGGCAATAATCGCGGCGCTTGGAAGTATTGCGTGGGGCGTGTTCCGTCCCAAAGACAACGGCACGCAACACGCAACACGTAACACATAACTTGAAACATGGAACTCCGCCTCCTCAAACCCGCCATCAAATCCCGTTACCCGCAACTGGCAATCTTTATCGTCATGCTGGTCGGATACATCTTCGCCATCCTTGCGGGACTGATCGGTACTCCAGTTGGAAGCCGTAACTTCAGCATCGTCTTCGTATGGATCGCGTGGTGGGCAATTCTCATTCTCGTGGCAGTTCCCTTCTTCGGGCGTGGATGGTGCGCAGTGTGTCCAATTCCGCTTCCTGGTGAATGGCTTCAACGCGATGCAGTGTTAGGTCCAGAACAAAGCCGCTGGTCGAGTAGCGACCGAAGGGAGCGTATCGAGACCACGCGGCGACCCAAGTGGCTCAACCTGCGCGTGCCAAAGATGTTCCGCAACATCTGGCTGCAAAACATCTCTTTCCTTTTACTGGCTCTCTTTAGCAGTGTTCTCCTCACGACCCCGAACATCACAGGCATTGTCCTTGCCGCCATGCTCTTTGCCGCCATTGGTCTGAGCATGATCTTCGAACGCCGCGCCTTTTGCCGTTATCTCTGCCCAGTTGGCGGCTTCATTGGTTTATATTCACAGACTGCTCTCATCGAATTACGAATCAAAAACAAACAAGTTTGTGTGAAGTGTGAAGGCAAGCCCTGTTACAACGGTAATGAAAACGGTTATGGTTGTCCGTGGGATGTCTTCCCAGGCGGACTGACGAAGAACACCTACTGCGGACTCTGCATGGAATGTATCCGCGCCTGTCCGCATGACAATATCGCGATCAACCTCCGTCCGTTTTCTGCCGACCTTGCCAAACCAACCACGCGACTCGATGAAGCCTTCAAAGCCTTCATCATGCTTGGCTCGGCGATGATCTACGCAGGTGTGTTGCTCGGTCCGTGGGGTGCGCTCAAGGACGCGGCGTACAACGTCGGCACCAGCGCGTGGTTTGTCTACGCGGCTGTATTTCTTGGGATCATCTTCATCGTCATGCCGTCGCTTTTTGCGCTTTGCGTTTCGCGTTTCGAGAACATCAACGCCTTCAAAAAACGATTCACCTCTTTTTCCACCGCCCTCATCCCTCTCGGCTTGATGTTCTGGGTAGCGTTCAGCCTCTCCTTTGTTCTCACCAATGCTTCCTACATCCTCACCGCCCTCTCTGATCCTTTGGGCCTTGGATGGAATCTCTTCGGCACGGCAAACGCCGCGTGGCAACCCATGCTCACGTCTATTCTTGCTCCCACGCAAACACTCGCCCTCGTCGGCGGCTTGATCTGGTCGGCGCGTACCGCGCAGAAAGCCGCAAATGAAATAACAGTATCGCCCCTTCCCGTCATCGTTTATTGTTTCATCGTCACATCGGTCATGCTTTGGTTACTGCTATGAAAAGTCCAGAATTGATCTCACGCGCATGGGTCATCGTTGGAGTCATCCTTGCGGTTGGCGCGCCGTTGTATTTTTGGGTAAGCACGCCCATCATCCACG
>JBBIUO010000108.1:8757-11426 GCA_037440205.1 Chloroflexota bacterium | reverse complement strand
AAAATGGCAACAGTTCGCGGATGTAACATTCCTGAAAATCTCTACTACTGGGTGGAGAAACACGCCTGGGCATTGCCCATGGATGATGGCACAGTGAAAATTGGCATCACCGATGTGGCGCAGAATCTGGCGAAGGGCATCGTCAACGTCACGCCGAAGGAGGCGGGGCGCACGGTGCAGAAGGGAAAAAGTGCTGGAACGTTGGAAAGTGGAAAGTGGGTGGGACCTGTGACATCGCCTGTCACGGGTGAAATTGTGGAGGTCAACGAAGCGGTCAAGGCGAAACCCTCCACCATCAACGAAGACCCGTATGGGGAAGGCTGGTTCGTCAAACTGAAGCCGACGGATTGGGCGGGCGAATCCGCTTCCCTTGTCACGGGTGAAGCGGCAGTGGAGGCGTATCGGAAGTTTATGGAAGAGCAGAATTTGAATTTTGAGTAACAAGGGTGCTCGGTGGTTGAGTAGGGCTGAGCGGTAGCGAAGCCCGTATCGAAACCACCAGTTTCAAGAAACTTTTTATTTCCTTGTTACTTGTTGGTCTCGATACGCCCCGACTTGCACAGGGCTACTCGACCAACGGAGTTGCTTTAGAAACAGATGATTTACTACGCCTGCGACATCCCCGAAGATTTATATTACGACATCGAACGCGATGTGTGGATTCACTTCGATGGCGAGATTGCCACGCTCGGCATGACCGATGTTGCCCAAACCCGCTGCGGAAAATTCGCCGCGCTCAGTTTTCGGGAAGTCGGGAAGAAGGTCGCGCAAGGGAAAGCGCTGGCGACGATTGAATCCGCCAAGTGGGTGGGACCATTCCCTGCGCCGTTCTCGTGTGAGATTGTGGAGACGAATGAGAAGGGCTTCGCCGAAAATATCCTGCTCGCCAACAAAGACCCCTACGGCGCGGGCTGGCTCGTCAGGGTGAGACCAACGAATCTCGAAGCGGAATCCAGCCATCTCGTCACGGGTGAAGCGGCGGCGGAAAAATATAAGGAAAGAATCAAGGAATTGAAAGTCAATTGTTTGAGGTGTATTGACTAATTTCCAAACGGTGGTCGAGTAGTCCTGAGCGTTCTTTGCGAAGGACGTATCGAGACCACAGCGCAAAATCACATGAAATATTTTGTTTGAAGGTTACATGTTGGTCTCGATACGCTCGCAACTTACGCTCGCTACTCGACCAACGAAAATAAATCTTATAGAGGTGACCCAATGTCCAAAAAAATCCGCTTGCTTTATATGGAAGGCGTATCACCCCTACGCTCACAGACCGTCTATCACGCGGTCGGGTACGCGATGAAACAGGATACGCCGAACACCATCATTCTGGTCTCGCCGAATGCGCCGTATGTGAGCATTGGCTACCATCAGGATTTGCAAAAGGAAGTTGACCTGGAGTATTGCGCCGCGCACGGACTCCCCGTCTATCGCCGTGAGGTCGGCGGCGGGGCGGTGTATTTGGATAATGGTCAACTCTTCACGCAATGGATTTTCCACAAAGAGGATTTACCCGCCTCGCTTGAAGAACGCTTCGCGCTTTACATTGACCCCATCGTGCAGACCTACAAGGAACTGGGCATCAACGCCAACTACCGCCCCATCAACGACATCCACGTCAACGGAAAGAAAATCGGCGGCACGGGCGCGGCGCAGATGGGCATTGCGGAAATTCTCGTCGGCAGCCTGATGTACACCTTCGACAAGAAGACCATGTCGCAGGTATTGAAAGTCCCCTCCGAAAAAATGCGCGACAAGATTTTCGAATCGCTCGAAGCCTACATGACCACCATGACCGAACAACTCGGCTCCACGCCCGACCGCGCGATGGTCAAAGACCTGTACCTGAAGAAAGTCTCGGAAGCGCTCGGCGCGGAAATTTACGAAGGCGAATGGACCGCCGAAGAAGAAGCCATGGCGCAGGAGATTGACGCGCGTTTCGTCTCCGATGAGTGGCTGTATCAAAAGGGTCAACTCAAACAACAGGGCGTGAAAATTCATCAGGATGTTCACCTCGTCGAAGCGGCATTCAAGGCTCAGGGCGGTTTGATCCGAGTCATCGCCCGCTTGCGCGAAGGTCGTATTGACGATGTCACCATCTCTGGCGATTTCACTCTGCTGCCCGTCTTTGCCGTCGGCGCGCTCGAACAATCCCTGCGCGGAGTCGCCGCCACGCCCGAAACGCTCAAATCGAAAATCGAAGAAGCGTATTACCGCCTCAACATCCAATCGCCTGGCGTCACGCCTGCCGATTTCACAACCGCCATCATGAACGCGGTCACCCCTCCGCAAGCCGCTTAATGCTTCACCACAGATGAACACAGATTGACACAGATGTTTGATGAACGTTTATCGAACGTATCCAGTTCATCTGCGTTTATCTGTGGTTAAAAGGTTTTTCACTTAATGACTCAAAACTACGGCTTCCTCATTGACCAATCCAAATGCATCGGCTGTCACGCATGTTCCACCGCGTGCAAATCCGAGAACCAGGTTCCGCTGGGTGTGTATCGCACGTGGGTCAAGTACGTTGAAACGGGTTCGTTCCCCGACGTGCGCCGCCGCTTTCAGGTGACGCGCTGCAATCACTGCGCCAACCCGCCTTGCGTGCGCATCTGCCCCGTGACGGCGATGTATCAGCGCGATGACGGCATCGTCGAGTTCGACCC
>JBBIUO010000108.1:0-8657 GCA_037440205.1 Chloroflexota bacterium | reverse complement strand
CAGGGACGCCCGCTCAACGGTCCCATCCAAATCGGCGGACGTGTCGCCGAACACATGGTGCAGACCGCCTACACCGCGCAGCACAAAATCAACTGGCATTGGGAACTGCCTGCATATCTCGTCACGAAAAGCATTGCAGGTGGAATCTTCATGTTGCTGAGTCTTGGCTCGATGTTCCACATGTTTGCATTCGACTCCGCGACCTTCCTCGCCGCAGGCTTCACCGCGATGGTCTTCATGCTCATCACGACCATCCTGCTCATCAAGGACTTGTCGCAGCCCAAACGCTTCTTGAACATTCTCCTCCGCCCGCAGTGGAAGTCTTGGGTGGCGCGCGGCGCGTACATCATGGTCACATTCACCGCTGTGGCTGGGCTTTGGTGGCTGCTCGAAGCAGGCGCGTTTTGGAATCTTCTCCCTGCTGAGTTTGTCGCGGGCATCCGCACCATCGCCGCGTGGATCGTCTTCCCGTTTGCGTTGGGCGTGGTGGTGTACACCGCCTTCCTGCTCGGTCAAGCCGAAGGGCGGGACATGTGGCAGAACAATCTGCTTCCATTCCAATTGCTTTCGCAATCTGCGATGGTATCGAGCGGTGTGTTCTTAGTCTTGAGTCTGTTCGTGAACATCCCCGCCGACCTGACCGCTTTGCTCGCGGTTCTGTTCCCCGCCAGTATCGCCATCAATTTACTGCTGACCTTCGCGGGCAAACTCAACTCCTTCCCGACCGATACCGCCCTGCTCGCTTCCCGCGAAATGACCCACGGCAAATTCCGCAACCATTACTGGTGGGGCGGCATCGCGCTGGGTCACGTCCTGCCATTGGCGTTGCTTCTTGCGTTCAGCCCCCTTGCGCCCGTTGCCATTGCATGTTCCGTTGTTGGGCTGTTCTTCTACGAATACGCCTTCATCATGGCGCCGCAGTATATTCCGAATTCGTAGCCCTCGGTGGTCGAGTAGCGAGCGCAAGTTGCGAGCGTATCGAGACCACGAGTAAGCAAAGCAACTCTTGTAACAAAATTGTTCTTGTACATGTTGGTCTCGATACGGCGGCGATGGTCGAGTAGTCCGAAGGACGTATCGAGACCCGCCGCCTACTCGACCAACGGAGTAGATATGACAAAAACAAAAATCCCTCAAACCTCCGCAGGCACCGCAGTCCCGCAATTCGCTACCTCCGACCGCAAGCCCGTCAAACTGACCGAAGTCGTCCACCCCGATGGGCGCATCAGCCAGTATCCCCCTCCCGAAGTCTGGGATGACTGGGTGGAATGGGACGGCAAGGAGTGGCCCCGCAAAGTCGCGCGGAGATATACGCTCGTGCCGACCGTCTGCTTCAACTGCGAATCGGCCTGCGGACTGCTCGCCTACGTGGACAAAGACACCTACGAGATTCGCAAGTTCGAAGGCAACCCCGTCCACCCTGGCTCGCGCGGACGCAACTGCGCCAAGGGACCCGCGACTCATAACCAGGTTTATGACCCTGAACGCATCCTCTATCCGCTCAAGCGCGTGGGCAAGCGCGGCGAAGGCAAATGGGAGCAAATCTCTTGGGAGCAGGCGCTGACCGAGATCGCGGAGAAAATGCGCGAGAGCAAGAAACGCCGCCCAAATGGAATCGTCTATCACGTGGGGCGCCCTGGCGAAGACGGATACACCAACCGCATCGTGCAGACCTGGGGCATGGACGGTCACAACAGCCACACCAACATCTGCTCCTCGTCCTCCCGCGCGGGCTACAACTTCTGGATTGGACAAGACCGTCCCAGCCCCGACTACGCCAACGCGCGCGTCATCTTGCTGATTTCAAGCCACCTCGAAACGGGACATTACTTCAACCCGCACGCCCAACGCATCATCGAAGCCAAAACCGACGGCGCAAAACTCATCACCTTCGACCCGCGTTTGAGCAACACCGCCTCCATGAGCGACGTTTGGCTGCCCACCTACCCTGGCAGTGAAAATACGATTCTTCTTGCGATTGCGAATCACCTGATTCAAAATAATTTGTACAACAAAGACTTCATGCGCAAATGGGTCAATTGGAAGGAGACTCTTCAAGCAGTTGCGAGTAATCAGTTATCAGTGAACAGTGAAAAGTTAGCCGGGCAAATTCGCACCGCACTCCGTACTCCACGCAGCAACCTCGAACTTGAAACGTGGAACTTGGAACTTTTCAAACTTTTCGACTTGCTTCTCAAAGACCTCTACGCCGAATACACCTTCGAGCGCGCCGCGCAGGAATCCGAAGTACCCATCGAGCGCATTCAAGAAACCGCGCGGTTGGTTGCAAACTGCGATGGCAAACTCGCTACGCACGTCTGGCGCAGCGCCAGCGTGGGCAACCTCGGCGGATGGCAGGTCTCGCGCTGTCTGTTCTTCCTCAACGTGCTCACGGGCAGCGTTGGCAACAAGGGCGGCACCTCCATGACCAACTGGAACAAGTTTGTTCCCAAACCGTTCAAAGGCGCGCCCGCGCCCGAAACATGGAACGAACTGCATTACCCCATCGAGTATCCGCTCGCGCATTACGAGATGTCGATTCTTTTGCCGCACATGCTCGAAGAAGGTCGCGGCGAGATTGATGTGTACTTCACGCGCGTCTATAACCCCGTGTGGGTCAACCCCGACGGCTTCATGTGGCTCAAAGCGCTCAAGGACGAAAACTCCAAAATCAAATGCTACGTTGCCCTCACGCCCACCTGGAACGAAACCGCATGGTTTGCCGATTACGTCCTGCCGATGGGTCACGGACCCGAACGTCACGACCTGATGAGTCAGGAGACGCACGCGGGACAGTGGATTGCCTTCCGCCAGCCCGTGCGCCGCGTTGCGATGGAACGCGCGGGCATGAAAGTTGACTTCACCTATCAAGCCAACCCTGGCGAAGTGTGGGAAGAAAACGAGTTTTGGATTCAACTCTCCGCGAAGATGGACCCCGATGGTTCGCTTGGGGTTCGTCAGTGGTTCGAGTCGCCCTATCGCCCTGGCGAGATCATCACCGTGGACGAATACTATCAATGGATTTTCGAAAACTCCGTGCCTGGTCTGCCCGAAGCCGCCGCAAAAGAAGGATTGACTCCGCTGGCATACATGCGCAAGTACGGAGTCTTTGAAGTGAAGAAGGAGAATTACTCTCCCTTCGACAAAACGCTTCAATCTGGACCTCAGGCCGGATTCGCCTCCGATGAGCATGACCATGCCTTAGACTCTTCTGGCGCAATCGTCGGTCTCATGGTGGACGGGCAGCCGAAGGCTGGCTTTGATACTCCTTCCAAAAAACTCGAATTCTTCAGCCAGACTCTTTACGATTGGGGCTGGCGTGAAAAAGAATACGTCATCCCCTGGGCAGTGAGGAGTCACGTCCACCCCGAAAACGTTGACCGCGCCAAAGGCGAGATGATTCTGCTGCCCAACTTCCGCCTGCCGACTCTGATTCACACCCGCAGCGCAAACGCCAAATGGCTGTATGAAATCTCGCACAAGAATCCCATCTGGATGAACCCCGAAGACGCGCGCCGCCTCGGTCTCGAAACAGGCGACCTCGCCAAAGTAGAAACCGAGATTGGCTATTTCGTGGACAGTGTTTGGGTGACAGAAGGAATCAAACCAGGCATTATCGCCATCAGCCACCACCTGGGACGCTGGCGCTTGCAGGAAGATAAAGGCGTGAGCAAAGGTTCGTCCAACCTCGTGGAATTGCACGACGACGGCAAAGGCGGCTTCCTCATGCGCGTCATTCACGGCGCGCAGGCATGGAACTCCTCTGACCCCGATACCAGCCGCATCTGGTGGAGCAACGTAGGCGTGAACCAAAACCTCGCCCACGCCGTCCACCCCGACCCCGTCAGCGGAGTCCACTGCTGGCTGCAAAAGGTGTACAAGGTCAGCAAAGCGGAGCCAGGCGAAAAAGCAGGCGACCTGTTCGTGGACACCAACAAATCCATGACAGTCTATCGTGAATGGCTCGCAAAGACGCGATCCGCTGATAAAGTTAGTCCTGACGGCAATCGTCGTCCATATTGGTTGCCGCGTCCGCTTAAACCGACGAAAGAGGCATATAAGTTGCCGAAGTAGACACGGGTGCGTCGCACCAGACTCGATGAGGAAAATCTACCCCGTAGATTAAATCTCATAACGGAGATTCGCCCACCCGTTTGGTGCGACGCACTCCCTGCTATCGCAACGAAAGCCTCATGAAGCAGAATCCGCTGCGGGTGTAGACTTGCGGCGTAAAAAAATCTAAGGAGAATTTTTATGAACTTTATTATTTCGACTTTAGGGATTGTTGTCATCGTGGTCGCGCTCTTCGACCTATATCGTGCTTTTGCAAGCCGCTCGTGGAGCACAACTCAGGGCGTTGTTACGTTATCAGATGCCCGCATCGTCAGCGCTGTTGCGGAGACCCGCAAACCTCTTTCGACAAAAAATCAAGTCAGTTTTTATTATGACTATACTGTCGACGGAGAAAAGCATCTCGGTTCCCGCATTTTGTTCGGCGACACCTTTACTTCCATGATCAGTTTCCTGGCGGCGAAGAATATGGTTGAAAAATACAAGGAAGGGCAGCAAGTGACCGTTTATTACAACCCCTCCAAGCCGCAAGACTCGGTGCTGGAACCAGGAGCAAAATGGCAGGCATACGCGAGCCTCTTCTTCGGGATCGTCTTGATGGCACTCGCCCCGATATTTTAGGCAAACGTGGCAATCCGTTGGGATGAGGCGCCTCAGAAACAGAATCCGCTTCGGCTGAGTCCCGAAGCGGTTCTTTATCCAATATGTCACAGATCACTTTAACTTTAATATTCCTCGGCATTGCAGCCATCCTGTTGCTGAGAAACATCCTGCGAGCCGACATCGTCGCGTTGATGTTAATGCTCGCCCTCGGCTTGAGCGGAATTTTGACTCCGCAGGAAGCCTTTTCTGGATTCAGCAGACAAGCAGTCATCATTATGCTTTCGGCGTTTGTGCTTGCGGAAGGACTCCGCCGCTCAGGCATGACAGAGCGAATTGGCTTATTCATCATCAAATTGTTCGGCGCTGGCGAGCGACGATTGATCTTTGGCGTGATGACCGCTTCTGCGGTGTTGTCGCTTTTCATGAATAACATCGCGGCGGCTTCGTTGCTGTTCCCTTCGCTATCGGGCGTGGCGCGTCGAATGAAGATATCGCCATCGAAGTTGCTCATGCCGCTTGCATTCGGGACCATCCTCGGCGGCATGGCAACGTTATTGACGACGACGAACATCGTCGTAAGCGGACTCTTGCGCGACGCAAAGTTGCCGGGTTTCACCCTGACCGATTTTGCGCCCATCGGTATTCCGTTGACATTGATGGGAATCCTGTTCATGGTTTTGTGGGGACGCAAGTTGCTGCCCGCCCAATCGCCCGCGCAGAGACATGAGGAAGGCGAAGAGACAGGCGACTTGCTGAACACCTATCAGTTGTCGGAAAGATTGATGCGTGCCGAGATTTGCAAAAGCGGGAACCTCGACGGCATGACTTTGGAAAAGAGCGGCCTGCGCGAGAAGTATCACCTCAACGTGATTGCGGTTCAGCGCAAGCGCGCCACCTTGCCCATCGAGGCCAAGACGGTTTTGAAGGGCGGCGATATTCTTTTGATCATGGCCCGCCCCGAAGACAGCGTCCCCGAATCGCTGGCCGCGATGCTGAAGGTGCTGCCCTCAGGCGAATGGCAGCAGGATTACCTCTCCACGCCGGACATGAAATTGATCGAGGCCGCCATCGCGCCGCGTTCGCACCTCGCCACCCAGACGTTGCAGGAGATGCGTTTCGAGCAAAAGTTCAACGCGAAGGTGCTGGCCGTCTGGCGGCGCGGACGTTCCATCCGCACGCGGCTCGCGGACCTGCCGCTCGAATTCGGCGACGGGTTGTTGTTGCAGGGCACGGAAAAAAGTTTGAACCTGCTGCGGACGGAACCCGGCTTGATCCTGCTGGCCGAATCTGCGCCGTCGGTGAAGATGACGCTTCGAGGCTGGCTGACCGTTTTGATCATGTTTGCCACGCTCGCGCTTGCGGTGGTGTTTTCCGACAACATCGCCGAGATCATGCTGGGCGGCGCGGTGACGATGGTGCTGATCGGCACCATGAACATGGATCAGGCGTACCGGGCGATTGACTGGCGCAGTCTCTTCCTCGTGGCGGGGATGCTGCCGCTGGGCGTGGCGCTTAACAAGACGGGCGCATCCGCCATGTTCGCCAATGCGATTCTGTCGAACCTCGGCGGCGCGGGGCATCTGGCATTGCTGGCTGGGTTTGTCCTGCTCACCGTCGCGTTGACGCAGGTCATCAATGGCGCGGCCGCCGTCACGGTGATCGCGCCGATTGCGATCGCAACCGCTCAACACGTCGGGATGGAACCGAGGAGCGTCGCCATGGCGGTGGCTCTGGCCTCCTCGATGGCGTTCATGTCCCCGCTCGGGCACGCCGTCAACGTGATGGTGATGGGCGCGGGCGGATATACCTTCAAAGATTATGCAAAGGTGGGCATTCCGCTCACGATCTTGCTTGTCATTATTCTTTTGCTTGTTCTCCCCATTCTCATGCCGATCGGATAAATATCATGCCAAGAAAAAAAGCAACACCTCCCCCGCCGCCTCCGCAAGAGGAAGATTCCGTTTGGACGTATCGCGGATATAAACTCAAGACCAGTGAGTTTGTCACTGCAATGGTGCATCTCTTCCGCGCCGAGATTCAGCGTGCCAATGTCTGGCGCCAACGACTCGATACGACCACGAACTGGGCGGTGGTCGCTACAGGCGCGACTCTTTCCATTTCATTCAGCCAGCCCAACGTGCATCATGGCGTCATCATCCTGAATACGTTGCTGGTCACATGGTTTCTATTTATTGAAGCGCGGCGCTATCGTTATTATGAATTATGGAGTTACCGCGTCCGTCTGATGGAAACGGACTTCTACGCCGCCATGCTCGTGCCGCCGTTTCATCCATCTCCCGAATGGGCTGAAAACCTTGCTGAAAATTTACTCACGCCAAGTTTTCCCATTTCCATGTGGGAAGCATTCGGTCGCCGCCTGCGGCGCAACTACCTTTGGATCTTTTTGATCCTTTTTATTTCATGGATGGGGAAAAGTTTTCTTTTCCCGGAACCCGCCGCCAGCATTGTTGAATTTATCCAAAGGGGGGCAGTAGGCCCCATCCCCGGAGCCGTTATCATCTCGCTTGGTTTGGCATATCATTTCTTCCTGTTGATGATCGCGGTTGCAACGGTAGGCATGACAAAAGCAACAGGGGAAATCCTTCCTCGTTTTGGAGACGAAACCGCTCCCGCCGCCGCATCCATGGAAGGCAAACACACGGGTTTAAGAGCATTGCTGGTGCCGCGCCGCCGCCGCAGGCAGTTGCTCGCTTTCATCATCACCAATAAAACAGAGCAGGTCTCCGGCCGCATTCTCACCGACCTCAAACGCGGTGTGACCGCCATGCAGGGGAAGGGCATGTACACGCACAAGGATCGTTCCATTTTGATGTGCGCGTTGACCATCACCGAAATGCACAACTTGAAATCCGCCGTTGCAAAAGAAGACCCGAAAGCAGTGGTCATCGTTTCACCCGCGCAGGAAATCCTCGGCGGCGGCTTTGCCCCGTTGGAAGAAAAATGACCCTCGATGAAATTTTGCGCCAGAGCGCTTCGCATCACGCTCGTTTGTGTCCGCGGCAGGTGCTTGGCGCGCGCATGAGTTTATATGCGGGCGATCTTTTGGGTTTGGATTTACCGCGCAGGGATAAACGCTTGCTTGTCATCGCTGAAACAGATGGATGCTTTGTGGATGGTTTGATCGCCGCTACAGGCTGTCATGTGGGTGGCCGCACGCTTCGTCTCCTGGACTTTGGGAAGGTTGCCGCGACATTTGTAAATGTCCTCACCGACGATGCGATCCGCCTCTCGCCGCGCCGTGAAATCCGCTCGTTCGCATTGGACCATGCGCCAGCCGCCCGCAACCGCTGGGAAGCCATGTTGACAGGTTACCAGGCGCTTACCCTCGAAAGCCTCTTTCACGTTCAGCCCGTCTGCCTGAACACCCCCGTTGCGGAGATAATCAGCAACCCCGGCAGGAAGGCCGAATGCGCGATTTGCGGCGAGGAGATTTTCAACGGCCGCGAAGTGAATCAAAACGGTCTGGCAGTCTGCCGTCCATGCGCGGGAGAGGGGTATTTTGAGGGAATGGAGATAGAAGATAGTTTGCGTGAAAAGAATCTTGACTGTTACCGGCGCAAAGCATATAATCCCGCCATCAGAAGTAGTAAGCAATTGCCTCTTTGACAGAAAAGAAGGCGCTGGTTAAGTAACCCAAAGGATGTATCGAAACCAAGCCGCTGAGAGCCTTCGCAGAAAAGAATTGCCGAAGTCGTCTGAATTCGTTGACGAAGAAAAGCCGCCGGCTGAGTAGACCGATCACGGGAATGCCCGTTACAGCATGGACTGATGTTGGTCAGTCGCAGAGTGCGTCGTCCTGAGCGCAGCCGAAGGATGGCGAACCGAGGTGGTACCGCGGAGTGCTTGTCCTGAGTTTATCGAAGGAACACTTCGTCCTCATATTGGACGGAGTGTTTTTTGTTTAAGTGTAACTACTCAGCAGAAAATGAGGCAAAATCGGGAAAGTAAGGCTGTCCGTCGAA
>JBBIUO010000107.1:0-11464 GCA_037440205.1 Chloroflexota bacterium | reverse complement strand
CGACTTTATCCAAAAAGAAATACGGCGAGTGCGAACGCCACAATTCTTTATTCTCTTCGGGGTCGCCCATGTTCTCGATGTTCCAATGTTGCAAATCTTCGCGCGACTCATCATGCGATTTCAACCAATTCAAAAATGGGACCACCGCCGATCCGCCCGCGAACAATTCGGGATACATCGTCAAACAGCACATCGTCAAAAACCCGCCATGACTTCTTCCCGTCACCGCGACTTTTTCAAATCCATTTTCAATCAACCATTTCGCGCACGCCGCGCAATCCTCCGCATCCACGCCGCCCATGTCAAAGCGGCTCGCATTCTGCCACATCTTCCCATACCCTGTCGAGCCGCGATAATTCGGCGCGATCACCGTCCATCCCTGTGCGACCATATAACTCAATTCGGGATTCCACGAAAACTGCAAATTCCAATTCGGTCCGCCGTGAATGTAAACCACTGCGCGCTTTCCCTCTCCGCGATAAAGCAACGCAGGCACATCGCCGATATAAACCTCTTCAGGTACCGCAAAATTCATTTTGCGTTCCAGCGATTGCGTTAACTGCATTGCCGTCCCACCCTCCAAATCAATCAACCACAAATCCGCTGGATGATTCACGTCTTCATAAAGAATTACAACGCTGTTGGCTGTGATCTGCGGATGAGCATGGACTCCATCCCCGACCTTTACCTGCTTAACAACATCGCCTCTTCTCTTAAACTGGAAACTGGTCTTTGCTCCCTCAGCATGTACCCACCCGATAATGTCCCCGCTCCGCGACCACGCTGGCTCCGTGTCATCGCCGACGGAGTCTGTCAACCATGTAATCACTTTCGATTCAACATCATACAATCCAATGTTATGCCATTCACCATTTTCACCCGAAAACGCCAGCGACTTTGAATCAGGCGACCATGCGGGATGTTGCGCGTTTAATACTTCGCCTTCCAGTATCACCTGATTCCACTTTCCACTTTCTACACTCACTACATATATTGTTCTATCACTTGCTTTCCACTCCGCCTCTGCCGCGATGAATTTCCCATCTAGCGACCAAGCCACATCCCAAATTGGGCGGTGGACATCGAGTAAAAGTTTCTTTTCGCGCGTTTCAATGTCCAACAAATACAAGGCAAACTGTCCCGCTTCATCTGAAAGAATGGCAAGCGTCTTTCCATCTGGCGAAAAATCGAAGTTCGGTTGTAGCGCGTAGCCAGAAGAGGATGTGAGATCAATATGCGAGTCATTCTGTAGATTATGGAGAATGATATGGTATGACTCGCTCCCGTCCAAGTCCAACGCGTAAGCGAGATACTTTCCATCTGGAGAAAAACGTGGAGAGAATTTTGCTCCTTGTATGTTCGATGTCATTGCGAGGGCGGAGCCCGAAGCAATCTCCTCCTGCTGGGGATTGCTTCGTCGTCGCTCCGCTCCTCCTCGCAATGACATATCCCACAACTCCCACATCCCCGATTGATTCCACGAAAAGACAACTCGCGCTTCGTCAGGCGAGATGGCGAAGCGCAAGCCAGTGTCTATGTGAGGGATTTGGAGGAGATGGGGGAGGGTGAGCATAGTATCAGGGCTGAGAAACGAGTAACGAGTTCAAAGGACGCTCGTTTCTCGTTACTGTTACGCGTAGACGGTTTCTTCCAAATTCGGCAGCTCTTCCATGCCCGCTTCCTTCGCGAGAGTTAAAACATAAGCGTGGAGTTCTGCCAGATGGATAGGATCAAGCTCAGGTCGGGAATAAGAGGCGAGGATTTCCTTCACGCGATTCTTCGCGCGGGTGAAGGTATCCAATGAGCCAGATTCCCTCCAGCCGCGAATCGAGTCGCGGTCAATCACGGCGCTGGGCAGGTGTTGTTCCTCTTTGAATAATTTCATGGTTATTTTTTGTTTGAGGAAGTCGCCGCCTTTGAAGTCGATCTTGTCGTCGAAGAAACCTGTGGCGATGGTTTCGGTTTGGAGTTTCATGCCTTCGATCATGCGCTTTGCCATGGCGATGCCTTCCGCGTCCACGACGAGTTTTTCGGGGCTTTGGCAAAGGAGCGAGTCCAACATGCCTGAGCCTGAGATCATGTTGATGCCGCTGAGCGCGCCGATGAGCGCGCCCATGCCGCTTTCGAGTCCCGCTTGCATGTCGGGGATTTTCGAGTCGGTCGCGCCGAGATAGGCGTGGGTGGGCAAGCCGAGATATTTGCCAACCTGCGCGTACGATGAGTCAATCATCGCGGTTTCGACGGAGCCGAATGGTGTGCCGCCTTTGCGCATGTCGAAGATGGACGGCGCGCCGCCCCAGACGATGGGCGAACCCGCGCAGGCGAGTTGATGGATGGTGATGCCCGAAAGACATTCCGCCGCGTGTTGTGTGACCGCGCCGAGTAAGGTCACTGGAGCCGCCGCGCCCGCAAGAGGCATGGATACGATTTCAGCAGGGACGCCCGCGCGCGATAATGCAATCAGATTTCCCGCGCCGAAATTGGACCAGATGAGCGGAGGCGATGGACAGGCATCGAAGACCGCGCGCGGATATTTTCGCAAGTTCTCACGTCCGCCCGCGAAGATGGCGAGCATGTCAATCATGTGATGCACGGTCTTGTTGGTGAACGCGCCCGTGACGATGGGTTTCTTTGAAAAGAGCATGACGAGATATAAACGATACAGGTCGTGAATATCTTTTGGCACATCGTGGCAGACGATGGCTGTGGATTGCGCGTCGTATTGCGGCAGACTCTCGGCGACTTTGATGACGCGAATTAAGTCTGCGGTTTCGGCGGTTTTGTGTTCGAGGGTTTCGGGAAGCAGGATGGAGATTCCCGACGAGCCTGGGTCGTATTGAACCGCGTCGCCTCCGTACTGGACCTTGGGGTTGCGGTCGTAATCGTAGAGATAAAACTGGCGAGGGACCGTTTCCAACGCCTTCTTTGTGATCTGCTCTGGAATGTGAACGACCATCGTTTCTTCGTCCACTTGCGCGCCCGCTTGCGCAAGCAGTTGCCTTGCTTCGGCGTTTTGCACTTTGATTCCGGGCTTGAGCAGAAGTTGATAGGCTTCTTCGATGATGCGTTCGATTAATTCATTGTCGAGGAGGGAGAGTTTGGGTTGCATGGGGACTCCTGGGTTGGGATGTGAGTAACGAGATATAAGAAATGAGTAACAAGTTACAAGTTACAGGATACAAGTTATGAGTCTGTCGCTCATTACTCGTTACTCGTCACTTGTTGCTGCTTTCAACCCAGGAGGACGAATGTTATGCTGGCTGATAATCTTCCAGCCTGGGTAGTTCTTCAATTCCTGCTTTTTGGGCAAGGTCAAGCATAAAGGCGTGGACTCTGCTCAATTGGGCAGGATCAATTTCAGGTCGGGAGTAAGAGGCGAGCAGTTCGTTCACACGGAGTCTGGCTCTGCCGAAGGCATCCAGCGAACCAGCTTCCTTCCAGACGCGAGTCGAATTGCGATCAATGATATTGCTTGGCAGGTGTTGTTCCTCTTTGAAGAGTTGCATCGTGATTTTTTGTTTGAGGAAGTCGCCGCCTTTGAAGTTGATCTTTTCATCGTAGAAGCCAGTGGCGAGGGTGTCGGTGTGTTGCTTAACGCCGCCGATAAGACGCTTTGCCATCGCGATGCCTTCGGCGTCAATAACGAGTTTTTCCGCGGAGTGACAGGCGAGGAAGTCCAACATGCCTGAACCAGAGATCATGTTGATGCCGCTCAACGCGCCGATCATCGCGGTGATGCCGCTTTCGAGTCCCGCTTGCGCGTCCACGAGTTTTGAATCGGTCGCGCCGAGATACGTATGCGTGGGCATATTGAGAGTCTTTGCGACTTGCGCGTACGAACAATCGAGCATGGCTGTTTCGACCGCGCCCATTGGGGTCGCGCCTTTTTTCATATCGAAGATCGCCGCCGCGCCGCCCCAAACGATGGGCGAGCCTGCATGTGCAAGTTGATGAATGGTGATACCCGCGAGGACTTCCGCTGTGTGTTGCGTGACTGTGCCAAGCATGGTGACGGGAGCCGCCGCGCCCGCAAGGGGAACGGATACGATTTCCGCGGGGATGCCTGCGCGCGCAAGCGCGATGAGATTGCCCGCGCCGAAATTCGACCAGATCAATGGAGGCGCAGGACAAACGTCGAAGATGGCGCGCGGTTTTTCGCGCGCGGCTTCCTTGCTCCCCGCGAAGAGCGCCAGCATATCAATCATCTCTTGCACAGTTTTGTTTGTGAACGCGCCTGTGACGATGGGCTTCTTTGAATAAAGGAGCGCGAGATATAAACGATACGAGTCTTGAATATCTTTTGGAACGTCGTGACAGATGACGGCGGTGGATTGCGCGTCGTATTGGGGGAGTTGTTCTGCAACCTTCAACAAGCGGATGAGATGCTCGGTCTCGGTGGTGTCATGCTCCAGTGTTTCTGGGTTGAGCATGGCGATGCCCGATGAGCCTGGGTCGAAGTGGACCGAGTCGCCGCCGTAATGCACACTGGGATTGCCGTGATAATCGTAAAGCCAGAACTCGCGTGGCACACTCTCCAACGCTTTATCAACCAGCGATTTGGGAATCCCAATCACCTGGTTTTCAGGATAGATGATCGCGCCAGCCGCGGCAAGCAAATCTCGCGCTTCGGGGTTCTGGACTTTGACTCCGGGACAGCACAGAAGTTCATAGGCTTCTTCTAAAATTTTGGCGGTTAGTTCATCGCTTAGGAGAGTGAGTTTGGGTTGCATGGGGCACCTCTAAATTGGGTAAATGGTGATTGGTAATTGAAGATGCGAGTTACGAGTTACGAGATACGAGTTACCGAGTGCGTAACGTGTATCTTGTATCCTGTAACTCGTTTCTCATTTCTTATTTCTCGTACCTTACTTCTCTACCGACTTGATAATCCTGTCGAACTCCTGACTTACTTTCTCATCCAGCGGATCGGGCTGGTGTTCTTTCAACACTTTGCGGGCTTTGGCTAATGCCCAGTCGCGCGCGTCGTCTTTCTTGTTTTCCCATTCCGAGTAGGGACGGCGATCCATGAACTGCGGCATAAACAGGTCGCGCATATGTTTGCGGGTGTGTTTCTGAGCGAGGTAGTGACCGCCAGGTCCGACATTGGCAATGGCTTCCATCGCGAGAGTCTCGTTGTTGACTTCGATGCCGCCCATCATCTTGTGGATAATGGAGAAGATTTCGCAGTCCATCATCATCTCTGCAAACGACCAGATGCGACTGCCATGCAAAAATCCGCAACCGAGCAACATGTCGGACATGACCACGCTCGCCATGAAACTCGACATCGCGCCTTCGAGTCCTGCCTGCCAGTTGGGCTCCTTCGCGCCCGTTGCGAACGCTCCCATCGAAAGCGGAATGTTGTAAAAGTCCGAAAGCACATTGGTCGCCGCGCCGAAGAGGAAGTCTTCGGGTCCGCCGCCAGTGTACGCGCCTGTCTTCAAGTCCGATGCGGTTTGCGCCGCCGCGTAAAAGACGGGCGCGCCAGGAAATGCGATTTGTAAAAGGGCAGTCGCTGAGATCACTTCCGCGTTGCCGACGGCGAGATTACCTGCCATTGTGGTGGGACCCGTCGTCGCGCAAGCCGCCATCGTCATAAATCCTGTTGGGATTCCAACTTCTGCGGCGAGGAGCGCGGCGTCGAGCGAACCGCCGTCATGTCCCAGCGGGGGAGCGGTGCATTGCATCAACGAGAGGACGGGTCGCTCGCGGAGTTTGTCTTTTCCGCCGACGATTGCCGCCGCCATCTCGATTGCGGCTTTCGCTTCGGTCGCGTTGTAAACGGACTCGGTCTGCAAATGTTTGGTGGAGTTCTCCCAAACGGCTTTGATCTCGTGCAGTCCGCGCGCTTCGACGGGTGTATCTTGTGCGGAAACGGGAACCCAATGGAAGGCTACTTCTTCGGTCGCGTCCGCGATGCGGGCGATGTCACGCACATCCTGCAAACATGATGTTCGCTTTTCACCTGTGACGATGTCCAGCACTTCCACGCCGCAACCGTCCGTGCCGAGGTGGACGTGGTTGCCGTCGAGCGATAAATCCTGTTGTGGATCGCGCGCCGCGAGGTTGTACGCGGGCGGACATTTTTTCAGCGCATCTTCGATGACCCGCGGCTTGACCTTCACGATTCTTTTTTCGTGATTCACGTCCGCGCCGACGGATTCCCAAATCTCCAACGCGCGCTTCGATGGAAACCTCACGCCGACATTTTCGATGATATGCAAAGTCGCGTCGTGAATCTTTTGAACATCTTCCTTCGACAGTATCTCCAATTTGAGTTTTGGATTACTGATGGTCTTGATATTTTTGTGAGACATAAGCCCTCCCGAGGCGTTGATATGTCTCTACTCTCTCTGGGTTGTGTGGGAAGTAGACAGGTACACAAGTAGACAAGGAAACAGGTACACAAGTAGGCAAGGAAACAGGTATACAAGTAGACAAGTAGACAAGTAGACAAGGATGGTGTAACTCGTAACTTGTAACTCGTACCTTATCACCCGTCCCTACGAATCCGCCTTGCCAACCAATTCCTTCGCGACCTTCACCGCGCCGACCGCGTCTTCAGAGTAACCGTCCGCTTTGATCTTGGTGAACCAGTCGCGGGTGATGGGCGCGCCGCCGACCATCACTTTGATGCGTGGGCGCAGACCTTCCTTGTCCAACTCTTCGATCACTTCGCGCTGGCGTACCATGGTTGTGGTGAGCAATGCGCTCATGCCGATGATCTGCGCATCTATCTCCAATGCCTTGCCGATGATTTTTTCAGCAGGCTGGTCAACACCGAGGTCGGTCACTTCAAAACCGGATGCGCTCAACATTGTTCCAACCAAAGTCTTGCCGATCTCATGGATGTCGCCTTCGACGGTGGCGAGGACAACGCGTCCCATTGTTTCGCGCGCCGAGCCGAGTTTTATCAACTCGGGTTCGAGGGTGGCAACAGCGGCTTTCATCGCTTCGCCAGCCATGACCAGTTCAGGGAGAAATGCTTCGCCCTTTCCGAACTGGTCGCCGATGTAATTGACGCCCACCACGAATCCTTTTGTGATCGCTTCCAGCGGGTGCATATTTATTTCGATGGCTTTCTTCGCCAATTCAACGGACACATCCGAGTCCCCGTCAATAATGCTTTGCGCCATCTGTTTGAAAAGTTCTTCCGACATACTGCCTCCTTATTTTGATTTCTTGATCAAATGTGTGATTTGTTTTTCCTGCTCTCGAAGCAGCCTGGCTGGGATGTTGCGATACGCCTCCAGCCACCGGCCTGATTCCATGACGTGCTCAAGTGACAATCTCACCGCCCGATCCGCGTCCTGTTTTTTCAGCGCATCCAGAATGGAGGCATGTTCGTTATGGGTTTGCGCCACACTGTCGTGCACCAACTCGGGTTGACGGTAAAGCGCCTCGTACAGCAACCAATCCGGGAACGCGTTCGAAACGATTGTGTACAATTCAATCAGCAAATTATTCCCGCAGGCTTCGGCAATCGCCGCGTGAAACTCCCGGCTGAGTTGTCTTTCCTGCGGCATTTCGCTCAACTCGACATGCTTGTCCATTTCGTCCATGATCGCTTGCAGTTTGGAAACCTGCTCCGGGGCGATGCTGGTTGCCGCTTCGCGCGCGATCATCGCCTCCAGCATCAGGCGTAATCCGTACGCCTCCACAATGTCCTTGTCTGAAACCTCGCGAACGCGCACGCCGCGATACGGCACACGTTCTGCAAGCCCTTTTGCAACAAGCAAATCCAGCGCCTCGCGCACGGGCGTCATGCTCACGCCCATCTGGCTGGCAATATCCTCCTGCCTCAGCCAATCGCCGGTCGAATATTTGCCCGCAATGATCTGACGGTGCAGTGCATCATAGATTTCCTCTTTGAGTGGTTTGTGGGTGAGTTCTTTTTCAGTAATTTGCGCCATGATTATATATTATATATAATTAGATGTAATTTCGGAAGTAGTAAATGTCACGAAGATTGTCACGAGCAACGCACGGAACATTGCACCGATGAATGATCGTACCAGCATTGTGCCGGTTATGAAAATATTTTCTTTCGGTTATACTTTGCATATTGGAGCACCCATGTCCGAAATAAACCTCGACTCATTAAAGCCTGCCATCGAAAAATACATTCCCCAGGGCCGCGCCGGGCTGTTGCCTGCCCTGCACGAGGCGCAAAAAATTTACGGGTGGCTTCCCGAATCGGTTGCCTCTGAAATTGCGAAGAGTCTGCGCGTCCCCCTTGCCGATGTGCATGGCGTCATCGAGTTTTATTCGATGTTCTATAACGAGCCTGTTGGCAAAAGAATCATCCGCGTTTGCACGGATCAGGCCTGCGCGCTCAAAGGCGCGGATGACTTGCTGAATCATCTTTGTTCTCATCATGGGATCGAACCGAATCAAACGACCCCGGACCTGTCAGCCACCATTGAAGAGAGTCCATGCCTTGGGCTTTGTGACCAGGCTCCAGCGGTGTTGTTCGAGGAACAGGCGGAGACCAACATTGATTTCCGCAAAGGGTTATATGATTTGGGAAGACCGCGCTCGATTGTGGGCGGATCCCTGCATATGTTGACAGCAAATTGCGGAAATGGCACCACCTCTCTGGAAAAATATGGCGAATACGCAGCGTTGCAAAAAGCGCTCCAAATGAAGCCCGAAGATGTCGTTGCGGAGATCGAGGCCTCAGGTCTGGTTGGACGCGGCGGCGCGGCATTCCCAACCGGAATCAAATGGGAGGGCGCGGCGAAAGCGCAAGCCGATCAAAAATACGTCATCTGCAACGCCGATGAATCCGAGCCGGGAACGTTCAAGGATCGAATTCTTTTGCTGGACGATCCTCATCGCATCATCGAAGGGATGTGCATTGCGGCGTATGCCATCGGTGCAAACAGGGGGTACATTTACATTCGCGGAGAATATCCTTACATCGTGCCTGTTCTCGAAAATGCTTTGAAAGAAGCGAGGGGAGCAGGGTATCTTGGCGAACTTTTCGACATTGAAATCCGCGTCGGCGCTGGTGCCTATATTTGTGGCGAGGAGACCGCGCTGTTTGAATCGATCGAAGGGAAGCGCGGTTTTCCGCGAGTGAAGCCGCCCTTCCCGACGACGAACGGATTGTTCGACAAGCCAACCGTTATTAATAATGTCGAAACGCTGTGCAATGTCCCGTTGATTATTTCCAAAGGCTCGGCTGAATACCGCAAGATCGGCACGGAAAAATCGCCCGGGCCGAAGTTATTCTGCGTTTCCGGGGATGTTGCAAAGCCGGGTGTTTACGAAGTTCCGTTTGGCGTGACGTTGCGCGAATTGCTTGAAATGGCTGGCGGCGTGGTGCGGATTGATAATCCGCGAAGCCAGGCGGGATACCATCCCGCCCCACGATTACAGGCCGTCTTATTCGGCGGCGCGGCGGGAGCGTTTGCCACTTCCGAACATCTGGATGTGAAATTGACCTTTGAAGATTTGCGCGCGGCGGGACTTCCTCTTGGCTCCGGCGTGGTCATGGTCTTCGACGAGACCCGCGATATGCGCGATGTCTTGAAGCGACTTGGTAAATTCTTCGCACACGAATCCTGCGGAAAATGCTATCCCTGCCAGATGGGAACCCAGCGCCAGATGGAGATTTTGAATCGCGTTGCGGATGGGAAACCCCTGCCCGATGACTTCCTCCGCTTGCAAGATGTCGGCTGGACGATGACGGATGCAAGCCTGTGCGGACTGGGGCAGACGGCCGCGAGCGCGGTTTTGTCCGCGATGAAGTTGTGGCCTGAAATTTTTGCCGAAAGTCAAAAGTCGGAGATCAAAAAGTAATGAAGAACAAAACAGTCATTGGAATTGTAGTCATTCTCTTGTTGACAGTCAGTTTTCTTCTGGGTGTTTTTGTAGACGACTTTACGAAACCATCCAAGGAGAAAACCTTGGCAATGCTGTTTTCTTACCCTGATGGTTCAGTTTGCGAAAATCCCTGTTTGTTGGGAATCCAACCAGGAGTGACAACAGTCAATCGTGCAAAGGAGTTGATGAACTCTCATCCATTGACCAAAGGTGGAGAGATTTTTGTGAATGATTATAGCGGCAGGAATTACCTCGACATTTTATTGCAGAATAATGGATTGCGACTTCAGGTTGATTATGAAAAAGATTTGGTTTTAGAGGTTGATTTGGATGATAGTTTTATTCGCGGAGTAGGCTATATGGGTGTAAATTTAAATGGATATAAATTCACATTTGAAGACATTCTCCCTTTCGTAGGAACGTTTGAACAAATTACAGCATCATCGGGCGATGGCGGCATAATATCCCAAGTTGTCGCTCTCAATGATAGCGGATGGTGTGTTTATTCCGCTAATTTTGAAGAAGAAATGCAACCCACACTTCGATTGTCTGTTCCGCCTGACGCGTTTGTATCTGAGATTGGAATCGGCTGTTATTGGTTGCGATTTCTTGAGGAATGAGTAGGAGAGCTATGCCAATTACATTTCTGATGGACGGCAAAGAAATAACCGTCGAAGAGGGACAGACCCTACTCGATGCCGCGCGGGAGAATGGGATTGACATTCCCACCATCTGTTTCCACGAAGCGACCACGGCCAATGCCCTTTGCAGAATCTGCGTCGTCGAAGTCGAGGGGCAGAGAGTGCTCCAGCCAGCATGCATCGTCAAGGCAGGAGCAGGCATGAAGGTCCAGACCAGAAGCGAGAAAGTCATCCGCGCGAGACGGACCATTCTGGAGATGCTTGCGTCCACGATGGATTTATCCGAGGCGTTTGAAATCCAAAAGATGATGAGCGAGTATGGCGCGTTGTCGAATCGATTTCCAGATGCAGAACGCCGCGAGTCGGAAGTCAAAGATGACAACCCGATGTACGTGCGCGATTACTCGAAGTGCTTGTTGTGCTGGCGTTGTGTGCAGGTCTGCGCGGACGATGCTCAATATACCTTTGCCATCAATTTCGAGGGGCGCGGATTTGAAACGCAGATCGCCACGTTCTTCGACAAGCCTATTCCCGAAACGACCTGCGTGATGTGCGGTCAATGCGTGGGCGTCTGCCCGACGGGTGCGCTTAAACCCAAGCGCGAATTTTTATTGGAGCAGGGCATGAGCCCGAATGAGATCAGTGTGATGAACACGGGAAGAAAAAAACGCAAATCGTAAAACGCGCGTTTTACGCTTTGCCCTTTGATTTATCGGAGATTGCCATGATTAAACCCGACCATATCACAACCACCACCTGCCCTTACTGCGGCGTGGGTTGTACTTTGCAATTGCACGTGAAAGATGATTTTATTTACAAGGTGACCAGCCCATTTGACTCGCCCATTAATCACGGAAACCTTTGCGTAAAAGGCCGCTTTGGGTATGACTTCGTCTATCATCCCAAGCGCGTCACAAAGCCGATGGTGAGGAGGTATTTACTGGAAGGCGGGAGTGAACGAGTAACAAGGAACGAGTTGCAAAGAAAGGATG
>JBBIUO010000106.1:4048-11482 GCA_037440205.1 Chloroflexota bacterium | reverse complement strand
CCCGACCGCGACGTGGAGATTGTTACGCTTGCCTACCGCACACAGGGATTGATGGTTTCCCCGGGCAACCCCAGAGGCATAAAAAAAATATCCGATCTGGCGCGTGAGAACGTAAAGTTCATCAACCGCAATCCGGGCTCCGGTACGCGCATCTGGTTCGATAATGAACTCAAGAAGTTGAAGATCGATCCTGCCCGGATCACAGGGTATGACCGAACGGTCACAACACACAGCGAGGCCGCGCTGGCCGTCGCCTCGAACAAGGCGGATGTCGCGCTCGGATTGCAAGCCGCCGCCAGACAACATGAACTGGATTTCATCCCGCTCTTTGAAGAAAGATACGATTTGATCCTGCCCAGCGAAAATGAAAAGGTCCTTTCCCCACTGTTAGATTATCTGCAGACCTCGGCGTTCCGCACATCGCTTGACAGGCTGGTCGGGTACAACACAACGCACAGCGGTGAACAGGTTGCCGTGTAATTTTTTTGAGCCATCAATTAAGTAAAAACTTAACTGAAGTTCTTTGGAGAAAAGCGTGACATCCACGCATATCATCAAAAATCTGAAAAGTGAGGAATGGAAAGATGAAACAAACCCGCAATATCTTATTGACCCTCGGCCTGATTCTGGCTCTGGCTTTATCAGCCTGCGGATCGCCCGCCCCGACACCCTTCGATCAAACTCAGGGCGGGCCTGCCCCGGCCACCGAGACAGTGATCGCCACCGAAGCATCGGCGACGGAGGCGCCAACCGAAGCGCCTGTTGCCGCGCCTGCGAACCCGAATCTGATTCTCGCCACCACCACCTCCACACAAGATTCCGGCTTGCTCGATGTCCTCGTCCCCATGTTCCAGGAACAGACCGGTTACATCGTGAAGACCGTCGCCGTTGGCACGGGCGAAGCGCTCAAGATGGGTGAAGAAGGCAATGCCGACGTGTTGCTCGTCCATGCGCCCTCCTCTGAAGTGACCTTCATGGATGGCGGCTTCGGCAAGGATCGTTTCCTCGTCATGCACAACGACTTCATCATCGTCGGTCCCGCCGCCGATCCCGCCGGCATCAAGGGACTTGGGCCAAAGGATGCCTTCGTTGCCATTTACAACGCGGGCGCGTCCTTTGTCTCCCGCGGCGATGACTCCGGCACGCATAAAAAAGAACTCAGTTTCTGGACGAAGGCCGAACTTGACCCCAAAGGGCAGGCCTGGTATATCGAAACCGGTCAGGGCATGGGGGCTTCACTCACTGTTGCCAATGAAAAGGGCGCATACATCCTCACCGACCGCGCCACCTACCTTGCCAACAAGGATAAACTTCAGCTGGTCATCCTGCTGGAAGGCAACAATGCGCTCCTGAACGTTTATCACGTCATCACCGTCAACCCGGATAAATGGCCTGCCGTGAATTACGACGGCGCGATTGCCTTTGCCAAATTCATCACCGACCCCGCTACACAGGCCGTTATCGCAGATTTTGGCGTGGAGAAATTCGGCCAGCCGCTCTTCTATCCCGACGCAGATAAAGCCGACGCGGATTTGGGACTGTAATATAATTCGACCCGATAACAGGGGCGGCTCGCAAAGTCGCCCCTTTCTTATCGGAGTTGAATGAAAAAAACGATTCACGTTTTACTTTTACTGATTTTTCTAAGCGCATGTGGAAACGCCCCGCCGAAAAAAAACAGCATCCTGCTTGTCTCCACCACCTCCACCCAGGATTCGGGTCTGCTGGATGTGCTTTTGCCGGCCTTTGAAGAGAAAACAGGATACGAGGTGCAATTGGTCGTTGCGGGCTCGGGGCAGGCATTGAAAATGGGCGAGCAGGGCAATGCCGATGTGATCCTGCTCCACTCCCCCGCCGCGGAAAAGGAATTCATGGCTGGCGGTTTCGGCATTGACCGCCGCCTCATCATGCACAATGACTTTGTGATCGTGGGGCCTGCTTCCGATCCCGCACAGATTCGCGGATCAACCCCTGTGGATGCGTTCGGCAAAATTTTTGAATCGGGCGCGGTGTTCGTTTCACGCGGCGATGACTCCGGCACGCACGTCCGTGAACTTGCGTTGTGGAAACAGGCGGGTCTCGACCCCGCAGACATGGACTGGTATCTGGAAACCGGCCAGGGACAGGGTGCAACGCTCTCGATTGCATTCGAAAAGAACGGATATGCCATCACCGACCGCGGCACTTTCCTGGCCTACAGGCAAAATGTGGATTTGGAAATCCTCGTGGAAGGCAATCCGTCCCTGCTGAATGTATATCACGTGCTGACCGTGAATCCTGAAACATGGCCGCACGTCAATGCGGAGGGAGCAAAAGCCTTCAGCGATTTCATCACCTCCCCGGAAGGACAGAATATCATCCGTAACTTTGGCGTGGAACAATACGGCCAGCCGTTGTTTTTCCCCGACGCCGATAAAACCGACGCGGATTTGGGACTGCCATAACTCATGTTAACCGACCCTGAAATCTGGCAAGTCACCGCCCTGTCATTGCAAGTCTCTGCGATAGCCACTGCCATCAGCCTGTTAGTCGGTCTGCCGCTTGGCACCTGGCTGGCGCTCGGCAATTTTCGCGGACGTTCGTTTTTCCTGAGCGTCATCAACACAGGCATGGCGCTTCCGCCTGTGGTGGTGGGACTTGTGGTCGCCATGTCACTTTGGCGGAGCGGGCCACTCGGCGGATTGAAGTTGATTTACACATCCTGGGCCATCGTCATTGCACAGACGATCATCGCCGCGCCGGTGGTGACCGGGTTGACCGCCGCGGCGCTCGAATCGCTCGATCCGCGCCTGCAACAACAACTTTTGGGACTCGGCGCTTCACGCCTACAGATGGTCTGGCACCTGTGGCGGGAGGCACGGTTGCCACTTTTGGCGGCTTTGATGGCAGGCTTTGGCTCCGTCATCTCCGAAGTTGGCGCATCCATGATGGTGGGCGGAAACATTCGCGGCCAAACCCGTGTGCTGACCACCGCCATCGTCCTCGAAACCAGCAAAGGCGAATTCGAACGCGCGCTGGCGTTGAGCGCGTTACTGCTCATCATCACCTACCTCATCAACCTCGCGCTGACGTGGATCCAGCAAAAGGGAGCGAGGCGATAAAAAAAATGAAACGCAAGGTTGCTCCCTGCGCCGTCCCCGGCGCAGGACTTTCTTCACACACCCGCCCTCCCACTCGCTTTGCTTTGGGGATAATGTGGCGGGCGGTGCCAGGGAATCGCCGCCGGGGACGGCGGCTTTGAGCCTGAAAGGAAGCGAGGCGGTAAAAAATGATGAAACGACTCATCGAGATTAGGGACCTGCAAATCCAGCGCAATGGACTCACTGCGCTTGAAATCAATTCGCTGGATGTTCAACGCGGCGAGACGTTGGCCGTTGTCGGCCCGAACGGCGCAGGCAAGACCACGCTGTTGCTGACATTGGCTCATTTATTGAGACCCGCCCGCGGCGAAGTGAAGTACGATGGAAAACCCATTCACGAATGGGAGGAACTCGAATACCGAAGAAAGATCGCCTTCGTGTTTCAAGATCCGCTCTTGATGGACATGTCGGTGGAGGAGAATGTATCCCTCGGTTTGAAATTCCGCGGCGTGGACAAATCCGAGAGGCACGTCCACGCGATGAAGTGGATGAAAGCCATGGGCGTGGAGTCTCTGTCGAAGCGGCGGGCAGGTCAATTGTCAGGCGGCGAAGCGCAGAGGGTGAGTCTCGCGCGGGCATTCGTCCTCGATCCCGAACTGCTTTTGATGGACGAACCGTTTTCGGCGGTCGATCCACAAACGCGCTCGCAATTGTTGAAGGATCTGTCCACACTGCTATCCCACGATCACCGCACAACGATCTTCGTCACACATAACCTCAAGGAAGCCGCACAGATGAGTCATCGCGTGGCCGTGATCATCCGGGGCGAATTGAAACAAATTGGCACACCGCAGGAAATAAAAAAATCCCCCGCCGATAAAAGCGTGAAGGAATTTTTGAGAGAGTTGTGAATGTCATTGCGAGGCGCGCTCTCCCTGGCACTGCCCGCCAGGGCAAGTGTGCTCTTTGCGCCGAAGCAATCTCCCGGTCAAATGGGAGGTTGCTTCGGCATGCCGCCTCACGACGACATACCCGTTAACGGCATGCACCGCGTTCTCACGCGGTGCAGCCTTTAGACCAACTCAGAGGGAGGAGAGAGTTTGGAAGAGCAACTTGCGATTGCTCAATTCACACAGGGTCGAGATCAGGGTTTGTGCCGCACAGGGCGCAGGCCGCTTTGTCGAGCATGTTGCATTCGACGGCGTTGGAACAGCGATGGGCGACGATCCGCGGCGGCTGGTCGGGCAGATGTTCGGCAGGATACACGACTTCATCTTCAATCGAAACTTCGTGACCGACATGTTCGCAGTATTTGATTTTTTCAACGCGCCAAATCTTTTCTGCCATATCTGCCTCCGTACTCTGATGAACCCAGTTTAAAACATAAACGCCTGCCGTGCCAGTGACAGGCGTCATAAACTCGCATGACATACCGCCTATTATGGATGTGATATGTCCTTATTTTTTTGTAAGGCGATGGAGGGTGCCGTGGTGGCTTGCAAAATAGATTTCGCCTGACTCATCCTGCCCAAACGACGTGATCAATTCGCCCGCTTCAAACATGACCTGGGCCTGCCACTGACCATTGGAGAGGATCAACCCCCAGACAGTTCCCGCGCAATAATCCGCGTACAAATAGATGCCGTTCCATTCCGGCATCGCGCCGCGATAGACATATCCGCCGGTGACGGAACAACCTTCGTTGTGGCTGTACTCCGCCACAGGCAATAACAGGCCGGGCTGGGCCGAACCGTCGTAATTGTGATTCCCTTCCATGATGGACCAGCCGAAATTCGCGCCGCCTGCCGAGCCAGCGGGGAGATAATCAATCTCCTCCCAACTGCCCTGCCCCACATCGCCGATCCACAAATCGCCGGTGACACGGTCAAAGGAAATGCGCCAGGGATTGCGCAAGCCATACGCCCAGACTTCATTTCCAAACGGGTTATCGGCTGGGATGGTGTATGGGTCGCCGCTGTCCACATTGATGCGGAGAATTTTGCCGAGCAGGGCGGTTGTGTCTTGTCCGTTTTTGTGCGGGTCGCCCGCGAGGCCGCCATCGCCGAGAGCAAGATATCCATCGGGGCCAAAGACAACCGCGCCGCCGTTGTGATTGGGATAGGGTTGCTCGACGAACAGCAAAACCTTTTCGCTATCTCGCTCTGCAACATTTCCATTTGCCTGGAAACGCGAGATGCGGGTGTGTCCGCCCTCGCCGGTGTAGTTGACGTAGAAATATCCGTTTTGCTCATAATCGGGGTGGAATGCCAAACCGAGCAATCCCATTTCGTTGCTTCTATCATTCACCCGGTCGGAAATATCAAGGAAGGGTTGGTCGAGCAATCCCCCGTTTTCGTAAATGCGGATGACGCCGTATTTTTCGATGATGAATAACCTGCCGCTTCCGTCGTTGGCAGGTTGAATGTCTACGGGGCGATTAAGTCCGCTGGCGATGAGTTCCCATTGATAATCTGCGGCGTCCGGGAATGAGCCTGCATAAACAATGGGAGTCTCTGTCGGCGGCGGAGTGGCGGTATCTGTTGCGGGGGGAGTCTCTGTTTGGGGAGGCAGAGCAGTTGTCGGCGGGGCAAGAGGCGTGATCGTCGGATTAACAGAATCTGCCAATCCTCCACAGGCAAGGATTGGCAGGGTCAATAAAATTAAAAGTCGTCTCATTTATGGTTGTTTGTCGCTCACGTCGGTGGTTTCCGCATCCACAACTTCATCCGGTGAAGTCTCGCTCATATTGCCGGCCAGCGCCTTCATGTGTTCCGCCACCACGGCGGGCGGGCACAGTTCGGTGAAAATGTAGGAGCCAAGCCAGAGGAGGGCGGCATCATCCACCGCGCCGATGATGGGAATGGAAATCGCGTCAATGGGCGATATGAGATAAATGAGCGTGCCAATGGGGATGAGTTTGACGAAAACGTTGACACGGCTGTCACCCATGAGACGAAAGATGAGTTTTAGTTTATTCAGGACATCGCGCACCAGACCGCCCTGCTGGGAAACGATGAGGTTGGTGGAAGGTTTCTTTTCGTCCATTTGAATCTCCTTTGATTGTGCTTTCATTATATTCGATTTGCAATCCACTTCCATCTACGCATTACGAATTTGTTTGGTGCAGGTAAGTTACAGCCCGGACAGGTCGTCACAAATCTGTGACACTTTATACTATTTTTGGAGGCTCCCAATGGAGATGTTAATTGATTTTCCGGGCGGGTTAAAGGTGGATGCTCACTTTCGAGGGCATACCATTGAAACGGACCAGCCCCCCGCCGATTCTGCGCCGATGCCGTTCGAGGTGTTTCTCGCTTCGATCGGGACCTGCGCAGGGATCTACGTGCTGGGCTTTTGCCGTCAGCGCAACCTGCCCACCGAGGGCATTCGCATCATTCAACGCAATCATGCAAACATGATGAATGGCATGATGGAGAAGATTGATCTTGAGATCCAGGTCCCGTCCGCCTTCCCGGCGCAATACCACGATGCGCTCGTGCGTTCGGCGGAATTGTGCAAGGTGAAGAAGACATTGGAAAATCCGCCCGTATTCGATGTGAAGACGAGGGTGGTCGAGGCGGTGTAAGGCATTCCCGCGTAGCGGCGGCTTCAGTCGCATTGCAGGCAACACGACTGAAGTCGTTACTACGGGAATCAATCATCGTGGGGGTAAAATCATCTCATGCCCTATTTGATTGATGGACATAACCTGATCCCCAAGGTGGGATTGCGGCTCGATTCTCCCAACGATGAATTGGAACTGGCCCGCATCCTGCAAAATTTTGCGCGGCTCAAACGCGAACAGGTGGAGGTGTATTTCGACGGCGCGCCGCCCGGTCAGGCCGGGACCCGAAACATGGGAGGCATAAAAATGCACTTTGTCCGCGCCGGGCAGACCGACGACAACGACATTCGCGCACGCTTAACGAAAATGGGAAAAGCCGCAAAGAACTGGATCGTGGTCTCATCGGATCGGGAGGTACAAAGTTCGGCCCGGGCTGTCCGCGCGCAGTTTGTCTCATCCGAATCTTTTGCCAGACTGATCGAAAGAACGTTCCACTCCATCCCGCGAACTGACACGGACAATGAGAAACTTTCCTCCGCCGAGGTGGATGAATGGTTGAAACTTTTCAGGGATAAAAGCGCTAATTAGGACAAACCTTCTCCAAATTCTAATCTTTTGTTAATGTAATCTGGACAATTCGGGTGTATATTCTAGGCACTGACACCTGCCCTCCCTTTTACTGGTATTTAGGTGTCCCCCGCCGCTTGATTTGCATGTCCCCCCCATGCCGATGAGCGGCGGGACCTTTTAATCGGCATTATGCCTCGCCTCGCGGATTTGCAAAATCAC
>JBBIUO010000106.1:0-4025 GCA_037440205.1 Chloroflexota bacterium | reverse complement strand
CCCAGCCCCAGCAAATTCAAAATCGCAGAGACGAAAATATTCATCCGCGCCAGAGCCGTCGGCGGGTGGATGAAGAGCGCGCGCATCCATGCGGCGAGCGCGGCGGCGGGCTGACCGCCATCGAGCAGGTAACGCGAGTCCACGCGATGGGCGGAGGCGCGGGCGCAGCGATGCACTTTTGTGAGAAGTGGAGCAAGATAATTATCCCGCTTTACCGAATCCAAAATACGAAAGGCCTCGCGCCCGAACTCGGCGGCTTTGGCGCGGTTCTTCGCCTCGGCATGATACCGCGCGGCGGCCCAAGTTTGATCCACGTGCAGGATTCTTCCGTGTTGGGCGAGTTGAATCCACAAATAGTGATCGAGCAAGAAATGGAAAGACGAATCAAGTCCATTCGCTTTTTGCAGGGCGAAACGGCGCATGAACACGGCGGGCTGGCCGATGATCTGAAAACACAACAGGTCTTCGAGAGTCAATTGGTTGTAGGTCAGTGTGTTGAAGGTTTTCCCATGTTCATCTACGGCGAGCATGTTTCCATAGACCAACACAACATCGGGATTTGCTTCGAATATTTTCACAGCCGCGCTCACCGCCCCCGACAGATAATAATCATCTGAATTCAGCCATGCGATGATTTCGCCCGTCGCGCGCGCGAAACCTTTGTTGATTGCCTCGGCCTGTCCTTTGTCTTTTTCCGAAACCCAGAACGCCAGCCTGTCCGCGTATTTTTTGATGATCTCCACACTGCCATCGGTCGAAGCGCCGTCAATGACGATGTATTCGATGGGAACATGATCCTGCTCCAGCACGGAAAGAATCGTCTGCTCGAGGTAGGCGGCTTGATTGTAGGATGGGGTGACAATAGAAACGAGGGTCATTATTCAATAGGAGATTGCTTCGGGCAAAGAACACACCTGCCCTGGCGGACGGTGCCAGGGAGAGCGCCCTCGCAACACTGGCACTGCGCGCCAGCGCAAGTGTGACATATCCTATTTTCTCAAATCAAACAGCACATACCCCTCGCCCTGCGCGGCGATGGGATATTGCGAAAGAATCTTTTTCAACTCAGGCTGTTTATCCAACTGTCCCTGCGCGGTGACGAGAAAATATTCCTTGCCAGCGGTGAGGTCGGCAAAGTTACCAGCAACATTCTGGTTGCCGCCGCGCGCTTCGCTCAAGCCCGTGCTCAACGGCCACAGACTCACCTTGCGCCAGCCAAACAGCATCAGGCGGTAGCCATAATCCTGCGTCAACGCGATGACATCGGTGTTTTCAGGAATCGCATCGCCAACCTGTTTCCAAAACGCAGGCTCGTGACGAAAATCCTCTGCGATCAAAACGGAACGCGCCACCCACGATTGATACCCAATGACAGCGACGATCAACGCGACAAACCCCGCGCGTCCCACCGACCCTTGGCCTGCCACGCTTTCAATGAGCGGATTCAGCGCCGAGGCCAATCCAAGCGCAATGATGGGAATCAATTGAATGTGATAGTAACTATGCGTGTACATCTGAAACGGCAGGGTCAATCCGTAGAGCAGATAGCCGATCCATAAACTAACCAGCAACCAGCGCAATCGCGGAGTTGCAATCAATGCCCCCGCAAGGCTGAGCAGAATCATCGTCAACCCGAAGATGCTTCCAATAAAAGCCAGCCACTTGGAATAAAAATCTGCGCTGGTGATGAGGTTGATCAGAGTCACCGTCCACGCGAAGAAATATTCATTGGAACGGCCATGATGCAACAGAATATAAAAAATGAACGCAGGCACGATCATCACAGCCGCCATAACCCACACCTGCTTCGACTTCCAGAAATCTTTTTTGAGCGTGAACAAGACCAATGCAATCGCCGCCGCCGCCACGAAAAAGGCGATCACAATTTTGACAAAGGTGGCAAGGCCGAGGAAGATGCCCGCGAGAATTGCCCATTTCCAAGTCTGTTCTTCCGACCAACGATAGAGAAAATAAATCCCCGCCACAAAAGCGGATGTCATCAACGGGTCGGGTTGAAAGGATCGGCTGGCCTGGGCAGAAAACGGCAGGACGAAATAATACGCAATCGCGATCACTGCCGCCCATGGAGAGATCGTGCGGCGCATCAGGTCAAATAAAGCCACGCCTGCCGCAAGCCAGAAGAGACTCTCCCAGATTCGTGCGGCCACAAAATTCTCCCCGCCTGTGACAAGGAATGTTGTGGCAACGATTGATTCGATCACGGGCGGCTCGTACTGTCCCACCGAACGGGCAAAGGAGGATGCCAGTTCGCGTTGCTCGGCTGTGGCGGAGGGAAGCATGGAATAATAAATATCCCGCGCTACAAGCGAATTACGCAATTGGCGTGATGGCTGAAAATCCAACGGCGGATCGGTGAGATCAAGGAGTCGGAGGAGTCCGCCCAAGGCGAGGAGAATGACAAAGGCGAAGAACCAGTTTGCGGGTCGGGAACGAAGCGGGGTTTTCATCAGCAAATTAGAAAAGTGAATTGTAGTCAACCTTCGGAAAGATGGTCAACTTGCCGCCGACGGTCGCGTCCAGGACCTCGCGGCCTGCGTTGCGATAGGCGTCGCGCGCGAAGGCATAGCCGATTTCGGAAGTGTCGAGATCGGGCAGTTGCCATTTGAAGCCCCTGGCAAAATAATTCGGAGAAAAATGATTCGGGTCATCGCCCTGCGAAACGACGGTTTTGTTCGCGTCGCCCTTCGAGGCAAAGTTATGATCCACGCCGATGAGGATGACCTTTTCAAAGCCCATGTGAAAGGCAAGTTGCAACGCCATGTTGGTGACGGTTGCGCCCTCCCAAACGCGCCCGCGGACATCATGAGCAAAACGCGGCCCGGTGTAGGTGGTGTATAAAAAGATCGGTAATTGGCTGATTGGTAATTGGGAAGGGAAGTGACGATGCGAACGCCACGCCAAAAATTTCGGCATGGGAAGCGCGAGGATGTCATCGCTGAATTGCTCGATGACGAGATCATTGATGGAACAGAAATACGTGGTGTGAAATCCAAGTTCGGGGAAAAGCAGATAGATGCGATTCATTCCGAAGGTGAATTCGTTTTTCAGTTTGGCGAGATCGGTCTGCTTGAGGCTGGGCCCGTTGCCGATGATGAAGGCACGTTTGCCTTTGTGAATATCCTTGAGCGCAGCGAGTCGGCGGATGCTCTCGCGCCGCCACGGATGCAAATACGCGGACGGTAATTGCGGAATGCGGCGGATCGCGTCGTAGGCGTTCCGCGCGGTCTGAAGCATGGATTCGGGGAGAATGGATTTGATAGATTGTTTCATGGGTTATAGAAAACTACGTCAGCCACAAAGACTTTGTTTTAGTACTGCAAGATTTATGTTGCCCGCGCGGGCGCAAAATGAATTTCCCTGGCACTGCCCGCCAGGGCAAGTGTGCGGTACAGACCGCGCTATGAATTTGAAAGATAATTCCTGCGCATCCGCCAAAGGTTGAACAAAATGAATAAATCAAGCAGGAACACGCCGAGGAAGAAGAGGTCGAGGATGTTCAAAAGTGTTAGAAGCAAATTCGCGCCGACAACAACCAGCGCAAGATAGTACGTCCATTTTTGGGTCTTCGCAAGTTGAATTCCGCTGATGAGCATCGCAACCGCGTTGACGAAAACAAAGAGCGACACAATGTCGGCGGAAGTGAGATTTTTATTGACAACCGCCATGTCGTAATAAATATAAACGACATACCCAAGCCAGAGCGCGGCGTTCACGAAGAACAAAATCCGCACGAGGGTTTTCTGGAAAAGTGCGGGCTCCCCGATTTTTTTGATCGGGGATTGGGTTTTCCTTGAACGTTTTCTCGTCATTCCGTGCTCAACCTTGCCGTCGCGCCGCCATCCACCACCAGCGCCTGCCCCGTCATAAAAGACGACTGCCCGTTATCCGCGAGGAAATAAATGGCATGTGCAATTTCAGCAGGAGTCCCCACCCGCCCATTGACCGTCTTACGCGCGAGATTATCGAGCCGCTCCTGCATATCGCCGTGACCGACGTGTCCGCGC
>JBBIUO010000105.1:0-11551 GCA_037440205.1 Chloroflexota bacterium | reverse complement strand
ACGATCAGCCGATAGCCATCGTAAATGGGAACCACCATCACAGCGATCAAGCCCGCGCCGAAGACGGCAATGGAGACCGCTCTCTTTGTTTGGAAGATTCTTTCCCCAGGCCGCGCCGCGATCAAAGCGACGATCAGAATCGACCCGGCGCTTGCCAGCAGATAAAATGGGTAATAGCCTCCCCCGGTGAGGAGAATCATCGCCACGCAAAAAGCGGCCCATGCGATGGAAGTAAAGTCCCTTTTCCGGAGCGCCTGCCAGAAAGCCGCGAATGTCCACGGAAACCAAACCATCCCGACCAGCAGTTCATACCAGCCAAGCCGCCAAAGGAAGGCGAGTCCGCCTGAAAGCATGAATGTCAGACTGCTCCACAAGCGGAAAATTCCCTTTACGCCGCTGATATCGGCAAGGTACCACTGTCCCAGCCCGGCCAGCACAAAGGAAATAAAGATCGAGACCTTCATCCCGTTGATGCCGCCCCAGAGCAAGACTGGCAGAGTGGCAATGGGCGACCAGAAATGACCGAGCAGGTCGCCGGTGTGGGGGAAGCCGGTCTGCATGAAATGATTCCACAGCGGGATTTCGCCATGCTGTAACAGCCCGATCTCCGCCAAAAGCGGGCGCGTGGAACTTTCGTTATGCTCGCCGGTCTGTTGTAGTTGTCTCGCGTCGAAATCGAGGAGTGCCGGCGCGGTATAAAAATAGGCGGCGAGGACGATAATCAACCATTCCAGAAGAACAGTGTTCCGGGTTCTCGCGGTTGAAATCACCCATGCCCAGGTCTTTGAAATGAATTGAGTGAACCTGCTTATCGTTTTCATTAAATATGAATCTCTCTTATTCGGTCTCGGATGCAACCAAAGTTGGGGCGGGATCGGGCTGTTTCTGAGTCCAGAGTCTGTAGGCAAGGCTGAGACCGATCAGGCTGATGAAAAATCCAAGAGTCACATCGGGCGGCCAATATCGAAAGGTGTAGGTGTGTTTGCCGGCCGGGGCATTGACCTTTAACCACTGGCCTTCTTCAAGAGAAACCGATTTGCCGTCGCGCCAGACGCGCCAGCCTTTGATGGCGTTTTCGTAAACGGTCAATTTCCCTGCTGTGGAGGTATCACAGATGACTTGAACGTGCCCGCCGTCTGCTGTGGCGTTGCAGGGAATCTGTTCCGTGCCGGTTTCGACGAAGGCGTAAAAAGTGTCGGGGTAGCGAACGAAATTAACGCCTTCAACAGTTTTCAGGTAGTTTGAATCGTTGACCATCGCCGGGTCGTTGCCTGAATCCAGACTCATCGGCGGGTTGGGGTGGTCGGTCATATCCCAGATTCGGAAGGCTTCGGTGATTTTTATGTTGTGACGGATGGCGGCGGCAACGAAGGTCCAGTTTCCGTAAATGGGTCGCACCCATTGTGCGGGTTGTGCGGGGATGGATTCCGCCGCGCTCACCAGCTCGTCCGGCCAGGGTTGCAGGTGGCGAAATTGCTGGTTGAATTCGTACACCGATGTGATGGACCAGATCAGCGCCGGCGCGAGAAGCCAGCGAAAATCCAGTTGAATGTCTTTTTTTGTGGCGGTGTTGTAGACGGAAATGACCGGCCATTTCAGATTCAATATCTGGTCGAGCCCGATGGCGGCGAGGCCAAGAATGAGTGTGACGGCCAACCCAACCCCGAAGTTGGGATTGCGAATGTCTCGAAGATATCCGGGCAGCCAGTCCCTTGCCCATCGCAACGGGTAGCCGCTTCCGAGGATGAAGATCAAAACGATGGAGATGGCGAAGAAGAGATAAAGCCGGAGTTTTCCATGCGGGGTGGTGCGCCAGGCCGCAATGACAAGCAGAATGGGAATCCAGCCGATGTACATGACGTAAAGGTTCGGAGCGGCGAGTTTTCCGAGAGAATCCTCAAGGAAAAAGTTCATGTCGCGCACGACCAAATTCATTGGCATGTATTCCAGCGGCTGGTCGGAGCGCGGCTCGGTCGGGCGGATGGTCTGCGAGCCGAATGTGAGCCAGGGAATCAGCGCGACGCTTGCTATGAGAATTCCGATCACCACTGCCAGGGCAATTTCCTTCCATAATGTCGTCACACGGAAATACCTGCTCAACCCAAAGATGAGGATCACAGGGACGACGCATGTCAACAATGTCAGTTGCAAATATCCCTGCGCGGCAAGGATCGCCTGCGCGATCATGAGTCCCAGCAAAATGGCATCGCGTCGTCTGCCATGCAAACCGAGCGCCACTGCGGGAGCGATTGTGAGACTTGTTGCGGCAATCGAGAAAACGATGCCCACATCTCCGCTGTAAAGCGGCCCGGCCAAATGTCCGCCTGCAACCGCAAGGAAGGAGACCCATAAACGTGTGACCGGTTTCAAGTCCAACACTTTGGCGAGCCACCACGCGCCAAACCCTCCCATGATGAGCGAGGCAAGCATGGCGACCTTGATCCCGTTCGTGACCCCGAAGATGAGCATGATGACGGCCATGACCGGATGAAGTAATGCACCGATGCTATCGCCAAAGGTGGGTGAGCCGCCGTTGAGTAATCCGTTCCAGAAAACACAGTCGCCGCATTGCAGGACTCGGAGAAGGGGAAAGTAGGGGTAGATGGAAACCAGGAAATCGTCATTCCCCATCCCCGGCACCATGTTGCGATCAAAATTTAAATAGACACGTCCCACCCAGATGGCCCAAAGCGCGATGAGCGGCAATTCAAGATTGCGGATTGTTATCCAGTTGATGATTGGGGTGTAAAACCTGGAAAAATCAAACCCCGGCTTTTGTGTGGGTTTGAGGTTGTCATTCTTTCCTGGCCTCTTTTTCAACCATTTGAGAAACAGCCAGTACAGGTAAATCGTCACGACGAGCGTGATGATGAGTGCAATTTGGCCCAAAGACATCCAATCCGCTCCTAGCGCAAGCCTGTTTCCATGCGTGAGATGACCAGCCTTTGGATTTCGCTTGTGCCTTCGTAAATCTCTGTGATCTTTGCGTCGCGGAAATATCGCTCCACCGGCAGTTCCCTGCTGTACCCCATGCCGCCGTGAATTTGCACCGATTGATGCGTGACGAACATGGCGGTCTCCGATGAAAAGAGTTTTGCCATGGATGCTTCGAGCGAATAACGCCCGTTCGTTCGTTTGGAATTTTCCTTTGCGATTGCGGCGTTGTAAATCAGCAGGCGGGATGCCTCGATACGTGTCTTCATGTCCGCGATTTTGAATCCCACGCCTTGAAATGATCCAATCAACTGGCCGAACGCTTCGCGCTGACCCGCATACTGCCTCGCGGCTTCGTAAGCGGCTTCAGCGATCCCGAGGGCTTGTGTCGCTATGCCGATGCGCCCCGCGTCCAAAACGGTCATGGCGATCTTGAAGCCGTCGCCTTCCTCGCCGAGTCTGTTTTCGGCTGGGATCCTGCAATTCTCGAAGATCAACTCACTGGTAGCCGATGCGCGGATTCCGAGTTTGGGTTCCTTCTTCCCGCGAGTCAATCCGGGGGTATTTCCCTCCACCAAAAACGCGCTCACGCCCTTTTGTTTTTTCTCGGGGTCGGTCATCATGAACACGACAAAGTAATTTGCCACCGGCCCGCTGGTGACCCAGGATTTGCGCCCGTTCAAAACATAGAAATCGCCGTCGCGTGTGGCGCGGCTTTTCATCGTGCCGGCGTCCGATCCGCTTTGGGGTTCGGTGAGCGAGTACGCGCCGATGGCCTTGCCGGAAGCGATGGGTGTGATGAATTTTTTCTTTTGCTCCTCGGTGCCGAATTTAAGAATGCCGTGACAATACAGGGAGTTATTCACCGACATGATGACCCCATGCGATGCATCCACTTTGCAAATCTCTTCGAGGGCAAGCACGTAGGCGAGCGCGTCCATGCCTGCGCCGCCATATTCTTCGGGAATTTCAATTCCCATGAAGCCAAGTGCGCCCATTTTTTTGACGGTCTCATGGGGGAATTCACCGCTTTCGTCGAATTCTGCGGCGACGGGGGCGATCTCCTTTTGGGCGAAATCGCGGGCCGCATCGCGGAGCATCTTGTGTTCGTCGCTGAGGGGATGGATCGGCAAGTCGGTCATGGTTGTTCTCCAGGATGTTTTTTTAGATTATACCCTTTGTCCCATTCGGAAATGGGCGGTTGACGATTAATCTCGCCTGTAAATATAATTCTGCATCCATCATCCGGCGCTCCCGCCGGTGTCTGAAACAAGCGTTAAATACCACACGAAAGGAGGCTGATGCGCAACTAATTTGCTTTTGTCATGTTTCAATACGTATCGTCAGAACAATTCAAAAGGAGAGAGAATGAACAAGTTTGTTAACAAGACTTTGGTTGTGCTGGTATTTGCCAGCCTCGTGCTTTCCGCATGTGGCGGTGGCGGCCCCGCAGCCACGGAAGCGCCTGCCGCAACGGAGGCGCCAGCCATGACAGAGGCTCCCGTTGCAACCGAGGCGCCAGTCGCCACGGAGGCTCCCGCCGCTTCGATGGGCGAGGGCGAAGTTGCCATTGTCGCCTGGCCTGGTTACATCGAGCGCGGCGCGAACGACCCCGCTTACGACTGGGTGACCGCCTTTGAGGAAGAGACCGGCTGTAAAGTGACCGTCAAGGATGCCGCCACCTCCGATGAGATGGTGCAGTTGATCAATGGCGGCGGTTACGATCTGGTGACCGCTTCCGGTGACGCCAGCCTGCGCCTGATCTATGGCGGTTCCGTGCAGGAAGTTGATATTTCCAAAATTCCTTCCTACTCGAACGTTGATCCGCGCTTACAGGATGCCCCCTGGCATACTGTGGACGGAAAACACTACGGCGTTTCCTATCAGTGGGGGCCGAATGTGTTGATGTACAACACAGAGGTGTTCCCCGAAGCGCCCACTTCATGGAATGTGGTCTTTGAAGAGCAGACCCTTTCCGATGGAAAATCCAACAAGGGACGTGTTCAGGCCTACTCCGGCCCGATCTACATTGCCGATGCCGCTCTCTATTTGAAGGCGCACAACCCTGAGTTGGGTATTACCGACCCCTATGAGTTGACTGAGGAACAATTCGCCGCCGCGGTTGACCTGCTAACCGCACAACGCGATATCGCGTCCAAGTACTGGGGCGATTACCTCGTTCAGGTGGAAGACTTCAAGACCGAAGGCTTTGTCGCTTCCTCCTCCTGGCCGTTGCAGGTGAATCTCCTCCAGGCAGATGGCGCCCCGATTGCGAGCGTCGTTCCCTCCGAAGGCGCCACCGGCTGGGCCGACACCACGATGATGGCCGCCAATGCTCCTCACCCCACCTGTGCCTATCTCTGGCTCGAACACTCCATTGACCCGAAGGTTCAAGGTGATGTTGCCTCCTGGTTCGGTTCTGCGCCTGCTGTTCCCGCCGCTTGTGACGGCGCAAGTGAACTGCTCGGCACCGAAGGCTGTGCCGCCAACGGCTACGATACCTTCGACCAGATCTACTTCTGGAAGACGCCGATTGCCGCCTGCGGCGATGGCACGGAAAACTGTGTCACCTACGACCGCTGGACGGAAGAATTCACCAAGATCGTTGGTCAATAATATTTGCGTTAGAATCCAGCCGCGTCGTCACGACGCGGCTGGAACTTTGTAAACTCATGGACAAATCAATTATCAGTACTTCACGAAAGCGCGTAATTGGCGTTCTCTAACGCCTAATTTGCGCCAGAGAGCGCAAACTACGCGAGGTTTTCGTGATCTACTGATTATGTCGTTGCGAGCCGCCGCTTGGTTGTCGAGCTTGTCGAGACACTTGCTTTTTTGCGGCGCGGCAACCTGGTTAGCATTACAGCGCAGGGTAGGCGGACGTTAGAGAACGTCCGCTGCGCTCGTAGCGTAAGAGACGCTCTCTAGCGTCGGACTTTGCGCTGTAATACTAGAAACGTCTAAAAAACGGGAGATTGCTTCGCTCTCGCAACGACATTTGTACAGTAGAGAATGTTCAAAGAAACAACTCGAGGGCATGCAATGGGCGATTCTGCTATTCAATTCAGGAATGTGAGCCGTCACTTTGGGGAGGTCAAGGCGGTGGACGATGTATCGTTGGAGATCAGGAACGGCGAATTCTTTTCCATGCTTGGACCATCCGGTTCCGGCAAGACAACCTGTCTGCGGATGATCGCGGGCTTTGACCGACCCACTTCCGGTCAAATTTTTCTTTACGGGCAGGATGTCTCCCACCTTCCTCCGTATGAGCGTTCGGTCAACACCGTGTTTCAGGATTACGCCCTGTTCCCTCACATGACCGTCGGGGAAAACATCGCTTATGGCTTGATGATTAAGCGGGTTCCAAAAGACCAGCAGAAAAAACAGGTGGATGAAATGCTGGAACTCGTTCAACTTGGCGGATTCGCCGACCGCAAGCCCTCGCAACTCTCCGGTGGACAGCGACAACGCGTCGCCCTTGCCCGGGCTTTGGTCAATCATCCCAAAGTGTTGCTGCTCGACGAACCTCTCGGCGCATTGGATTTGAAGTTGCGCCAGCAAATGCAGGTGGAATTGAAGTCGATCCAGCAACGGGTTGGCATTACTTTCATTTTCGTCACTCACGATCAGGAGGAAGCCCTGACCATGAGCGACCGCATCGCCGTTTTCAGTCAGGGAAAGATCGAGCAGGTGGGGACTCCCGCCGAGGTGTACGAGCATCCCTCGTCCACGTTTGTGGCGGGATTTGTCGGGACGTCGAATCTGGTTTCGGGCGAAGTGGCAGGCCGAATTACAGGTTCCGATGCGCGGTTTTCCATCCGCCCGGAAAAAATCCATCTCGGTTCCCCGGGACAATCCCCCGATTCCGATATGTTCTTTGCAGATGGAAAAGTCCGTGATGTGATTTATCTCGGCTTGTACACCCGCTATCTGGTGGAGTTGGATGGCGGCGGCGACCTTGTCGTTGTGGAGCAGAACCTGAAAACGACCTCCATGGATGTGATGAAGGCGAAGAACCAAAAGGTGCGCCTGCTTTGGAAGAAAGAGCATATCCGCTACGTGGGAGGATGAGCATGTTGAATCGAATCTCCACGTTCTTTTATCTTCGGCCCAAACTGGTGCTGGCGTTGTTGATCATCCCGCCGTTGCTGTGGTTTTTGGTGGTGTACATCGGCGCCCTGTTCACCATGCTCATCAACAGTTTCTTTTATCTGGATGGCTTCACCGGCAAGGTGGTGCAGGAATTCACCCTGAAGACCTACGCCAAATTGCTCGACCCCACGAATATTCAGATTTTCGGGCGCACCACATTGATGGCCGCCCTCGTGACCATTGCCTGCATTGCCATTGCCTTTCCGCTTTCCTATTACATGGCGCGATTCGCCTCCCCGCGCATGAAAACATTTTTATACCTTGCGGTCACTTTGCCGCTTTGGTCGAGCTACGTGGTTCGCGTATATTCGTGGAAGTTGATCCTTGCCCAGGAGGGAATCGTTTCCTGGTTTGCAAGGATCATCCATTTGGATTGGTTCCTGGGTTGGTATTTGAGTCTTCCTGTTGTCGGCGGCACATCCCTTGCCATTTCCGCCACCGGGATATTCATTGTTTTCGTTTACATCTGGCTCCCATACATGATTCTTCCGATTCAAACCGCGCTGGAGCGGGTTCCCAAATCGTTGATCGAAGCCTCCGGTGATCTGGGCGCGACTCCTTCGCAGACGTTTCGTACCATCATCCTGCCTCTTGCATTTCCGGGCGTGGTGGCTGGTTCCATTTTTACCTTCTCGTTGACTCTTGGAGATTTCATCGTACCGCAGTTGTTCGGCACATCGAGTTTTTACATCGGCAAGGCGGTGCTGACCTATCAAGGCACGTCGGGGAACATTCCATTGGCCGCGGCCTTCACCATGGGCCCGATCATCATCATGATCATTTACCTGTTGATTGCCCGCAAGTTGGGAGCGTTCGATGCCCTCTAAATCCTCCTCTCTATCCGGGGAACGCGCTTCATGGGGATTGAAAATCGGTGCGATCGGCGCAATCCTGTTTTTGCACGTCCCTTTGTTGCTGATCTTTTTGTACGCGTTCACCACCGAAGAATCTGCCTACACGTTCCCGCCGCCGGGGCTGACCTTCAAATGGGTTCCGCAGGCGCTGGGTACGCCCGCCATGCAGGATGCGCTCCTTCTCACCTTGAAAGTAGCCGTGCTGGCAACGGCAACCGCGCTTGTGCTTGGTACGCTTGCTTCCGCGGCGGTCTATCGTTTTGACTTCTTCGGCAAGGAAGCCATTTCGTTCATGCTGGTTTTGCCCCTCGCCCTGCCCGGCATCGTGACCGGCATCGCCATGCGCTCCGCCATCAGCCTGATGAAAATTCCCTTTTCGTTTTGGACCATCGTGATCGGCCATGCCACCTTTTGCGTGGTCGTCGTCTACAACAATGTGCTGGCGCGCTTCCGCCGCACGAGCGGCTCGATGATGGAAGCCTCGATGGATTTGGGCGCGAACTCTTTTCAAACGTTCTGGCATATCGTCCTTCCAAACATTTCCACGGCCTTGCTGGCGGGAGCGATCCTTGCCTTTTCGCTTTCCTTCGATGAAGTCATCGTCACCACCTTCACCGCAGGGAATCAACAAACGCTTCCCATCTGGATCTTCAGCCAGATGCTCAAGCCTCGCAACCGTCCCATCACCAACGTCACCGCCATGCTGGTCGTGTTGATCACCGCCCTGCCCATTTTGTACGCGCAGCGAATCGCCGCCGGCACAGCGGATACAGAGGGCGGCAGTAAATAACTTCCGCGCGCAGGGCGCGTTCTCTTACGCGCCTGTCGGCATTAGACGCTTTTTACTCAAACGACTGAAGTCGTTACTACAAGACCTTTTGCGAAGTGACGATAATTCCTCTCGGACAGAATCCAACCTGCAATCTGAATCGGACTTAATGGCATTTTCTTCGCCCCGGCATTTTCGCTTCACCACCGACCCGGTAACTGGTTCGCCATCATCGAGTTTGGACTCAGCCCCGGCACTGTCTGTCGGCGCAACGAATGCCGCTTGAAACACATCCCAGCCAACCCGAAGCGGGAACCGTTTTTTCATCCTCCTGCGAGATGATGCAATGAACTTTTCCTATCTCAATCCAAAATGCAAGGCGCGCGAACATTCCGAGGGTGGATGCGGGGTCTTTGCCGTTGCCTTTATCCGAAAAGGGGAGTTGATTTCGCTGTGGGGCGGGGACATTGTCCACAAAAGCAAACTCGATACGACCATGCCGCGTTTCACCCAGCGCGTTTTGCAAGTGGATGAGGAGTTATATATTTTGACCCAGGAGGAACCGGAGCCGAACGATTGCTTCAATCATTCCTGCGACCCGAATGTGGGTTTCTCCGGGCAGATCGGCCTGCTTGCCATGCGCGATATTCAGCCCGGCGAGGAGTTGTGTTTCGACTATGCCATGTGCGACGGCGGGCCGTACGACGAATTCGACTGCTATTGCGGGTCGCCCATCTGCCGAAAAAAGGTGACGGGCAACGATTGGAAACTTCCCGAATTGTGGGCGAGGTACGAGGGATATTTTTCTCCGTATCTTGCGAAGCGCATCACGCAGTTGAAGAAACTGGGAATGTCCAAGCGGGTAAGTTGAAACGCTCTCACACAGGGAAGAAAACGCGGTGATGAAATTCTCCTTTCCGATTCGCATTTATTTGATTGCGCTCCTCCTGCGGCTTGTGCCTGTTTTTCTGGCGAGCGGATTGGGCATCGGCCTCGACGACATGTTCCAGTACGACATGCTGGCGCGAAGTCTGGCGAGCGGACATGGCTTTCGCTGGTACGCGCAGGAGGATTTGAAATTGCTCGAGCCATACGTGGATTTTGATTTATCCACCGCAAAGGGATATGATCCGCGTTATGGCATGTATACATCTTTTCGCGCGCCGTTGTATCCAGCGTTTTTGGCGGTTGTTTATTTTTTCAGCGGGACGGATTTTTCCCGATTCTTTGCGGCTAGACTCGCGCAAGCGATTTTTCTTGGCGCGCCGCTTGCCCCGTTGACGTATCTCGTTTCCCGACATTTGCTTCCCGATTCTGAAAAGACGGCAAAAATTTCGGCATGGATCGTCGCCTGCTACCCGATGCTGTTGGTTTATCCGCTTGGGCTTGGTACGGAGAATCCCTTTTTCGTTTTGCTTCTCGCTTCTTTTTTCTTTCTTCTCAAATCCATAAAAGATGCTCGTAGTGGCGACTTTAGTCGCTTTTCGCTCAAACGACTGAAGTCGTTACTACGTTTTCATGATTCGCGGATATCTAACCCTTTGCTTTCGGGAATATTCCTTGCATTGACGGCTTTGACTCGTTCCGTCATCCTTCCGTTTGCGCTTGTTGCATTTTTCGTTTTGTTCTTTCGCAACCGACGCAATTCTTTCGTTTTCCTCGCCGCTTTCTTTTTTGTCATCTTTCCCTGGGTGGTTCGCAATTCGCTTTTGCATCACAAGTTGACGGGCATCGAAACTTCGATGGGCTACAACCTGTATCTCGGCTATCATCCAAAAGGGAACGGTTCCTTCATCTTCGGCCCCTCGCTGGATTTGCTCACCATCATGGACGACGCCGAACGCGATGAAATCGGCACACAGAAAGCGCTGGGATTCATCCAAGACCAGCCTGAGAGATTTTTCCCGCTGGCTTTGAATCGGCTGGGATTTTTCTTCGGCCTCGAAAAGCGCGTGCTGATGTATTTTTATTCCAACAACATCATTGGGTTTATTCCAAAACCAATCCTGTTGACCATCTCTGCGATTTTGCTTTTGCCTTTTGTCTTGATCGCAACTTCGGCGATGATGGGATTGTCGCTTTTGCGGTGGAAGCCGCAGACAGTTTTATTGCTTTTGTTGCTCGCCTCCTATCTTTTGCCGCATGTGTTCATCCTTTCGGAAGACCGATTTCATCTTGCGCTTGTCCCGTACTTTGCCATCCTTGCCACGTGGTGTTGGGAAAATGGATATCGAGGTTTGTCTGTCCGATGGAATGAATCGGCCTACGGAAAACTGGCGGTGACTTTTGCCGCCCTCGGCGTTGCCCTGCTTTTGACCAATTGGGGCTTTGAATTGCTCCGCGATGCGGATAAAATCGCCGCATTGCTTGGCCCGGATGGAAATAAAACCTTCTTCCCGTATTAGTAGGGGCGACCCGTCAACGCAATCAGGAATCGTGTTGTGCAAGGGGAGGGTCGCCCATGCCGGTCATCTCAATACAAGGGCGACCCTTCGTGATGTGCCGGCGGCTTTGCGCTCTTTGGACGGGTCGCCCCTACAGTTTCATCAAATAATGTTTGGTTGAGAGAGAAAAAATGAGATACCTGCTCGGTGAAAAATTGAACTTCGACTGGAAAGTCACAAGCGTCACTATCGCATCCACGCTATTGTTGATGGTGGATCATTATCACAAGATCACGCCCTACAAATACTGGGATCGCGTCATTTTATATCTCGTCGTTCCGCTGTTTATCACCCTCGTGTTTTTCCGTGAAAACCCGAAGGAATATGGCTTTTCGTTCGGCGATGGCTTTGGTGCATGAAAGGCTAGACAAAAAGGGCGAGAGTGTGTAAGTTTGGGT
>JBBIUO010000104.1:4267-11574 GCA_037440205.1 Chloroflexota bacterium | reverse complement strand
CGGGGTGCCCGGCGAAGCGCATTGCGCGAGGCACAGCATGGCGAGCGTTTCGCAATTGGCAAGCAAAATGGTGGAGATCAAACTGGCCGGCGACGTGCCGCCGAACATGGGCATGGGCATGATGGCCACGGGAATCCCCCAGCCGATGGTTTCAAGATAGGCGTCGGTATGCTCCGCTTCGATCACCATCGGCGAGACCGGCGTGATGAGGAACGAAAATGGATTCGACTTTCGAACGTTTTCCCTCCCGCCAAAAACCGTCCCCAGGATTTCGAGCATCCAGCGCGATTGCTCCACGGAATGGGTGCAATCCTGCAAATGCTTCGAGAAGTTGCGAACCATCTGCCGGAAGTAACTTACAAAATCCCCAATCGTTTCCTGGGCAAAGCCCGGATCCACCATCGCCCAATACACGCCCACCTCATCGAGATGATCGATCACGCGCGTGGATTCCAGCCAGTCCTGGTAACCGGCATTACGGCGTTTCCCCGTTGCGTCGTCAATGATGTACGATGCCCCGCCATCGGCCACCAGCGAACAATTATTTACGTTCAACGGGAATTCCCAGCCCGGCCGCCTGCCGCCCAGCGAAAATTTCCGCGGCGCCTGCTTCAGGCAATCTTCGATCATGCTTCGCGGAAAACGCACGATGTGCGTGTGAGGGTTGACATCTGCCCCGGCCTTTTTGAGAATCTTGCGGCCCTGCGCCGTGTCCACGCGCACGCCGATGGCGGCAAGGATCGAAAGCGTGCGTTCATGCACCTGGGCGATTTCATTATCGGATAGAACTCTTAGATTGGTTTCCATAATTTTTTCCTGGTTTTCAGGTTGTCACTCTGAGTGAACACAATACACGCCTATATCTTTGCCGCGAATTCCGCGGATGAACGCGAATTTTCCAAACCACATCAGCGAAAATTCGCGTAATTCGCGGCTGAAGCCTTGTTTCTTTGGCTTTGAACAGCGCCCCGTTGACGCTGTGGAGTTACTCAGAATGACACGGACAAAATTAAACCTTACAGAACTCACTTGCATTGTCAGGGAGTCTTTGGGAATGCGGCGGTTGAATGTTTCCGCCAAAATCTCTTGCGCCAGGAGGGTTACTTGTTCAAGAAGAGCAAAACCCGCTCCTGAAGGAAGAGGGCATCGTTCATTCTCTTCCTCCAATCTCCTGTTCCGCCCCCGCCAGGATGCGAGTTAATTCTTTTTGCTGGACTTCTTCGAGCGGTTGTGGATGGTGATTCTTGAGGATCCAATCCACTTTTTCGCGTGCGGCTTCGACAGGATCGCGCATCCCGCCCAACGGGTTGGACTGGTTCGCCAAATCAGAGAAGACTCTGCGCCGGATGTTTTCCCGCGTGTGACGCTGCTTCAGGTAATGACTGCGCGGCCCAACCGCCTTGATCACATCCAACGCGAGCGCTTCGCGGCTGGTATCCAGTCCCGCCGCCTCGATGCGCACGCGATGATAGATGTCGTTATCGAGAATGATTTCTTCGGGTACGAGCAAGCGGCACGTTTCGAGCAGGCCGAGGCCGGAGCCGGTCTCAGCGCCGGCCAGCGCGCACAACAACAACGCCGTGGACGCTTCCTCTGCGGCCTGCCAACCGGGCGTGGCCGCGTCGGTGCCGAAAATTCCTGCAAGAGTCGGCACGCCCCAATGATGCGCCAACTCCACGCCGATGACGTAGGGCAATTCGTTTTCGAGCGCGGTTGTCAAAAACGCGCCGGTGCGCGGGTGCATGATGCCCGGCATGAACGAATGAAAGACCGGCGCGCCCGGATACGCCATCTGAATCAACACCAACGCAGAGACGATCTCCGCGTGGCCTGCGACAATGTTCCCCGCCAACGTTGCAGGGCCTGTTGATCCCGCATTCGCCATGGACATGAATCCGACCGGCAAACCCGCCTCGGCAAATTGCAGGGCAGACTCCATCCCCTCTTTATCCTGCGCCAGCGGAGCGATGCAACAGACCAGCAAGGAAAGCGGCGGACGCTTTCGCATGGTCTCATCATCGTTTGCAACCACACGCGCCATTTCCACGGCGTATTTTCCAAGCCTCTCCCCCATCACCGTCTCCGATTGAACATGCTTGACTGTGTTGTTGAACGAAGCATCCAGTTCGTGCAAAGGGGATGTGCTGGGATGATCCGCCGCGGTGACGATGGGCCAATAAAAACCAATGGAAGATAAATAATCGGATATGCGCGCCATCGCGGCAACATCCTCCTTGCAGGAGGGACGGCGCTGGCGCGTGGCAAAGTCAATGGTTTCGATGCCGCATCCGTCGGTGGCGCAGAACATGCTCTTTCCGTCGAGGTCAATATCGTGGGAGGGAGAACGCGCACCCATCTTGTAGTAGCGGGGAGCCGTCGAAAGGGAATCAGTTACCAGGTCAGGGGCGAGGCGGACGATCTGCTTTTCAAAATCCACCTGCGCGCCATGATCGGCATAAATCCGCAGACACTTTTCGGAAGGACAATGCACTCCCGTCTCTGCAAGGATTTCGAGCGTGCCATCGGCGAGTTGATGAATCTGCTCGTCATCGATCACGTGGAAGTGACGAGTGGGGCGAATGGGTTGGAGCGAAGGGGTTTCTGAGGACATAGGCTCTCGCTTTGCAAGACAAATTGAAAATTTGTCCTACGCTAATTCCTTATCGGCGGCGGCAAGGATGCGGGTGAGTTCGGCCTGCTGGCTTGCTTCGAGCGGCTCCGGTTCGTGATTTTTCAAAATCCAGCGGACGCGCTCGCGCGCCACTTCGATGGGATCGCGATATTTGCTGTTCGAATCCAATTGATGGGTCACGCCGCGCACGAGGGACGTCTTCATGTGATCGCGCGTATGCCTCTGCCCGAGGAAGTGACCGCCGGGACCGACGTTGCGAATTGCCTCCATCGCAAGCGATTCATCGTCCACATCCATGCGTTGCAAATAAGCGCGCGCGCGTTGATAAAGATCATCATCGAGGATGATCTGCTCGGGAAAGAGCCGCGTGTACGTGCGCGACAGCCCCATGCCCGTCACAATCTCCGGCGCGGCAAGCCCCGCCAAAAAAGGATCGAGCGCAGGCTCCGCGGCAGATTGCCATGTGCCGGGCCTCACTGAATCCGTCCCATAACACGCACCCAGCGAAGGCATGCCCCAATGATGCGCCATCTCCACAACGCCATATCGCCCCCTCGCGTCGCGCGGATAACTAACGTAACCGCCGGTGCGCATGTCGGCCCAGGCCTGCATCATGGAATGATAGATGGGACAGCCGGGGAACATCAATTGAAGGAGGACCGTAGCGCTGATGATCTCTGCGTCGCCCATGGCCAATGCCCCGGCCTGGGTGGACGGCGCGGTCGTCCCTAACGTTGGCATGGCCAAAAAACCGACGGGGATTCCCGCCCCGGCAAAGACCATCGCGGCTTCGATGCCGGGATGATCCTGCATCAACGGCGAGACCGTGCAAATCAACGAGGATAGTGGAGGGCGCTTGCGTAAATTTTCCCTGCTCCCTGCAATGACCGTTGCCATTTCCACGGCATAAGTTGCTTCGCGTCCGCCCATGATGGTTTCGGACTGAAAATGCTTGACCGTGTTATTCCAACCGACTTCCAACTCGTGAAGAGGGGAAGTGACTCCGCAATCCTGCGCGCTGACCATCGGCCAGTAGAATCCAATCGAAGGCAGGTAATCGGCGACGCGAGCCATCATGCCCACATCCGCTTTGGTGGATGGGCGCGGCTGGGTTGCGTCGAGGTCAACTACCTCCACGCCGCATCCGTCGGTTGTGAAGTAGGTGGTGCCTTCTTCAAGGTTCAGGTCATATTCCGGGATGCGCGCGCCCATGACAAAAAAACGCGGCATGGTTTTCATGGCCTTGAAAACCAGGTCGCGTTTGATTTTGACGATCTGCGTGTTTTTATCCACAGTCGCGCCGTGCTCGATGAACACATTCAGAGCCTTCTCCGAAGGGAACTTCACGCCGACATTTTCGAGGATGTCGAGCGTGGCTTCCTGGAGTTTATCCAACTGCTCATCGGTGAGATATTGGATTCGATACGGAGAGCGGAGCGGTTCGAGCGCGGGGCGGTTCGTGGGCATATGTGTTTTCCTTATGAGCAATGTCACTGCGAGCGCTTTGCGCGAAGCAGTCTCTTATTATGTGGAGATTGTTTCGTCGCGAAGTACAGGAGCGCTCCTCGCAATGACACTTTGTTCACACTTCTCCTACTTTCTCAAGCACCTTGTACGGATCGAAGGCGTCGCGCAATCCATCGCCGATGTAATTGATGGAGATGATGCTGAGGAAGATCATCAAGCCGGGGAAGATCGCCAGCCAGGGATATTTCGTAAAATGTTCCTGTGCGTTGCTCAGCAGGTTGCCCCACGAAGGCGTGGGCGGCTGGATTCCGAAGCCGAGAAAACTCAGGCCGGATTCCTCGATGATGGCGTATCCAAATTCCAGAGTCGCTTCCACCACGATCGGGCCGATGGCGTTGGGCAGGATGTGGCGGAGAATGATCCGAAGGTCAGATCCGCCCAAAGCGCGAGAAGCAGACACAAAGTCCGTTTCGCGAAGCGTGAGAAAAGCGGCGCGGACCAGCCTCGCAAAGGTTGTCCATCCAAAAGCGCCGATCACCATGCTGATCGTCAAAACGCTGTTGCGCTCAAAAAGCGGAGCCTCCACTTCGCGGAGAATGGCGCTGAGCAAAATCAGCACCAGAAATGACGGAAGGGAGAGGAAGGAATCCGTGAGCCGCATCAAGGCGCTATCCAGCACGCCGCCGTAATAACCGGCCAATGCGCCGATTGGAACGCCGATCACGAGCGAAATCACCACAACGAGCAGGCCGACGGTCAATGAGATTCGCCCGCCAAATAGAACGCGGGTCAACAAATCCCTTCCCAAAGCATCGGTGCCCATTGGGTGACTCAATGACGGGGCAGTGTTCTTCTCCGGAAGGTTTGAAATCTCCGGGTCATACGGCGAAAAGGATGCAAGAAGCGTCGAAACAGCGAGCGTGAAAATGACGATGAAACCAAAGATCGCTCCCGGATGTTTGCGGAATCGCTTCCAAACACCTGCGCCCATGCCGGCCGATTGAAAAGCGGTTGATGCCTGTAACCCGTTCGTCGTGTTCATCGGCTACTCATACCGGATGCGGGGATCGAGATAGGCATACACAATATCGGCCAGCAGGTTCGATAAAATGATGAAGCCCGCGCCGATGATCAACACCGCCAGCAAAATGGGATAATCGCGGTCGAGCGCCGCCTGATAATACAACCTGCCCATGCCCGGCCACGAGAACAGGATTTCAACAAACACCGCGCCGCCGAAAATATACGGCAGGTCGAGCGCAAGCAAAGTGACGAGTGGAATGAGCGCATTCCTCAACGCGTGACGGAAAAGCACCTTCCAGTTTTTGAGTCCCTTGGCGCGCGCCGTGCGAATGTAATCCCGGTGAATCACCTCCAACATGCTCGAGCGGAGAAAGCGGGAATACCACGCAACCCAGCCGAGTGCGCCGGTAGCCACCGGCAAGATCAAATGAAGGACACGGTCGCCAAGATCGAAGCCGACACTGCCAGTCGAGGTCATGCCGCCGGGCGGCAGTAACGGTCCGCCCGTAAACGGATTCTTGAGCCAGGCATAGAAAACGAGAATCAGGATCAATCCCAGCCAGAACTCGGGAACCGCCTGCCCAGCGAACGAAAAGGTCGTGACGGTGATATCGAAAAGAGAGTATTGGCGAATCGCGGAGATAATGCCGATTGGAAGCGCAACCAGCACCGCCAGCCCCATGGTGATCGTCATCAGATAGATCGTGTTCGGAAGCCGCTGGCCGATCTCGGTCAATACCGGCTGGCGGGTGCGAAACGAAAATCCAAAATCTCCGCGCAGGATGCCGCGGCGCGTGCCATAACTATCCAGCGCTCCGTCGCCATCTTTATCAACCTGCATCCAATCGTTGCCGATCAGCCACACGAGATATTGAGTGGGCAGAGGTTTATCCAGCCCGAATTGACGTTTCAACAGTTCCACTTTTGCCGGGTCAATGTGACGGCTCTGTCCCTGACCTGCGAGCGGCCCGCCCGGCGCAAGATTGACAAGCGCGAAGAGCAGGACGCTCAACAAGGCAAGCAGTCCCGCGGTTTGGATCAGGCGTCGAAGGACGTAGGTAGCCAAGTTACTTTATCACCTTTTAAGCGATTCCCTTGTACCGCAACATTTATGTTGCCTTGTCGCGCAAGATAAATCTTGCGGTACGCAGTTACTTTATTACCCAATCCGCTGAATTCCAGGTAACAAGGTCATTGGTCGAGGATTGCACATTTTGCAGGCGGGATGAATGGGCATCCGCATTGACGGTTGTAAAGAGCAGTAACTCAGGCAATTCCGCATCCAGCATGGAAGCCATCTCACAGAAATCCTTTTTGCGCTGTCCTTCGTCCAGGGTGTAGACATCGCCGAGTAGCGCATCGAATTGCTCGTTCGACCATCTGCCGTAGTTGTAACCGGCATCGGGAACAGCCGCATCCACCGAATAGTAACTCCATAGAAAATCCGTCGGGTCTACGCCGGCATAGCCGTCATCCCAAATGTCCATGTCGAAATTGCCGTTCTGCTCAATGCCGCCATCCGCGGAAGCGCCCCACAGCACACTGCCTTCCACAACGGTCAAATTGAGTTTGATGCCGATCTTGCCCAATTGTTCGGCAATGAATTGCTGGGTCAACTCCAGCGGCTCGCCATATTCTGCGTACGTGATGAATTCCATCTCCATCACGTAGCCTTCCTCCGCAGTTTTACACCCATGACATTCGCGGGTTCCGTCGCCGTCCGTATCCTTCCAGCCTGCTTCATCGAGCAAAGCCGCCGCCGCGGCCAGATCGAACTTTGGGCGCGGAAGATCGCAGGTGTACGGCGGGCGGAAGAATTCCGTCCATGCCGGTTTTGCGTAGCCGAGGAAAAATTCCTTTGAAATCGTATCCACGTCAATCGCCGCGCGAATCGCCTGGCGCACCCGCAGATCGGACAAAATGGGATGGGGAGTCGCCACTGGGTCAGTTGTGCCTTTCGCCGCCAGGTTGAAGAAGATGCGCATCACCCAGCGATTGGTCGGGCTGGGATTCACTTCCACATTCGGCTTGTCCTTCAAATCGGCAATCATCGGCTCGGTCGTCCACATGTCGAGGTCGGCGTCGCCATTGATGAGCATCGTCTTGCGCACCGATTGATCGGGAACAATGCGAACCGTCACGGTGTCAATGCCCGGTTTGCCTTTTTCAAAATATTTTTCATTGC
>JBBIUO010000104.1:0-4257 GCA_037440205.1 Chloroflexota bacterium | reverse complement strand
ATGTGATCGCCGTTGACCCATTCCGTCAGCACGAACGGGCCGTCGCTCAACGGCTTGCGGGCGCACTCCCAGGAGGCGAATCCCTGCGACGCATCGCAATAATGAGCAGGCCAGATCACAACCTGTTCGCCGCCGAATTGAGTCAAGTAACCGGGATAGATCGAATTGTAATTAACCACAAAGGAGTAATCGTCCACCTTCTCCACACTGTCAACGTAGTCAATGCCCGGGATCCAGCCGCCAGTTTCAGGGTTCACGATCGAATCGTACGTGAAGATCACATCGTCGGCTGTGACGGGTTTTCCATCCGCCCACTGCACATCCTTGCGCATCTTCCACGTCACGGTCATTGTGCCGGCGTCTTCGTCCACAACCACCCCGCCGTTTTCCATTGTCGGCAATTCAGATGCAAGTTCAGGGAAGACAGTGCCGTTCGGGTCAATGTCGCTCAGGCCAAGCATGACCAGTTCCATCACGAGGGCGTCATAGCCGGTATCCGCGACGATTGGATTGAACGAGGGCGGGTCTTCGGGGACAACAATGACGATACTTTTTTGTTCCGACGTGGGCGAAGCGCTCCGCTGGCAACCAAACAGGCTGGCCGCAACCAGAATAACAAGAAAAACCAACAGCACGATCTTCGATCTGTTCATTTCTCCTCCAGATATGGATGAAATTTCTACAGCCCAAATACTTGCTTTGATTGGTCTTGCGAAATTATTGCATACTTTACCTTATATGTCACGTGACTTTTGTCTCTTTCTTTTTCCATTCGATGAAAAACCGCTTCCTACCTAGCCGACAGTTGCTCGCCATCCGATGAAAAGAGTCGCCGTTTGGCATTGACCCGGTCACATCCTCACCCGCTCACTTGATTTGCTCCCTGCGCCGTCCCTTCGACAGGCTCAGGGCAAGCCCCGGCGCAGGATTTCTCCGCCGAGGACGGCGGCTTGAGCTTTGGCAGAAGCATTGACCCGGTCACATCCTCACCCGTTCACCTTTCGGGTCATACATTGGCCGCAGGGACGCTTTCGCCGTGTACAGGACATTATTGACTTCGATCTCGAATTTGCCATCCCTGATGTATTCATCGTCAATCGGCGCGTCATCTTCGATGATGGATAATGCCACCGCGCCGCCGAGGGTAAAACCATACGCGCCCGAACGAACGTAGCCGATCTGTTTCCCGTTGCGATAGATCATTTCGCCATAATAAAGCAAAGGTTCCGGGTCGTCCAGCAGAAATTGGACAAACCTCTTTTTGAGCGGGCCTTCCGCCTTTTGTTTGAGAAGCGCGTCCTTTCCAATGAATCCGCCGGGCTTGTTGAAATCCACGATGAAACTTAATCCCGCTTCGAGGGGCGTGTCGGTGCAATCCATGTCGTGTCCATAATCGCGGTATCCTTTTTCGATGCGAAGCGTGTTGAGCGTTTGCATCCCGGCGAGTTTTAATCCCAAATCTTTTCCGGCATCCAGCAGTGCGTCAAAGGTGGTCGGCGCAAATTCAGTTGGGATGTACAACTCATAGCCGAGTTCACCCTGGTATGTGACGCGAAACGCCATCGCCCGCGCATAATGCACGTCAATCTCTTTCATGGACATGTACGGAAAAGACTCGTTCGACAGGTCCGCGCTGGAAACGCGGCTGAGCAGTTCGCGCGATTTCGGTCCCTGCACATTGATGAGCGCGTATGCCGAAGTCATATCCACAACGAAAACCTGTTCACCTGGCTCGATGTGCCGCTTCATCCACGTCTCGACGTGGCGGTGGGCAAGATCGGAGCAAACGACCATGAAAGATTCATCTGCGATGCGGGTGACGGTGAGATCGGCTTCGATTCCGCCGCGCTCGTTGAGCCAGTCGGTGTAGACGATTCTTCCAACTGGAACGGAAATATTATTCGTCGAGATTCGATTCAGCATCTTGAGCACATCGCGTCCCTGCACGAGGAATTTCGACATCATCGAAACGTCCATCAAAATGACATTTTCGCGGCAGGCTTTGTGCTCGGCTTCGTTGTACTCGAACCAGTTTTGCCTGTCCCAACTATATTTCTCGACCTTTGCTTCTTTTCCTACGGGCGCGAACCAGTCCGCGTATTCCCAGCCTGCCGAGGAGCCGAAGAATGCCCCGTGTTTTTCCAGCCGCTCATGCAAAATGGATTTGCGGACATTTCGCGCCGTCTGCAACTGCGAATTGGGGAAGGTCTCCTTGTACATCATGCCGAGGATTTCAACGACGCGATCCTGCAAATAACGCGAGTTATTTTGATACGGCAACATGCGATCAATGTTGATCTCGCCCACATCGAGCGGCGGAACTCCGTCCACGATCCATTGCGCGAGAGTCTGCCCCACTCCCCCGCCGAGCAAAATGCCGAGCGAGTTCATCCCTGCGGCAACGTAGAAATTTTTCAATTCGGGCGCTTCGCCGACGAGCATGGTCATATCGGCGGTGAAACTTTCGGGGCCGCAAAACAACTTTTTGATGCCTGCTGTTTTCAGGGCAGGCACACGTTCCATTGCGGCTTCGATATACGGCATCATGCGATCCCAATCAGGCTGGATTTCGCCGAAGGCAAAATCTTTGGGAATGCCATTCACGCCCCAGGGTTTGGCAACAGGCTCGAACAAGCCGAGCATCAATCCGCCAACCTCTTCACGGAAGTAGGAATAGGTATCCACGTCCTCCAAAATGGGCAGGTTTGGCGAGACTCCTTCGATGGGCTCGGTCAGCAAATAATAATGTTCGGTGGCTTGCAGGGGAACATCCACGCCGGCAAGCGCGCCGACTCTTCTTCCCCACATGCCGGCGCAGTTGACAACGTATTCGGCGGAAATGATCTCGCCGGTTGTGGTGGTCACACCCACGGCGCAACCATTTTTCTTTTGAACAGAACCAACTTCAACGTTCTCAAAGATGCGGACTCCCAAATCCCGCGCTCCCTTCGCCAGCGACATTGTCACATCCACAGGGTTGGCGCGTCCGTCATCGGGAAAATAAAATCCCGCGGCAACACCGCTGGGATTGGCAAGCGGCCAGAGTTCCTTGAATTGCGAAGGGGAAATCTCCTGCACCTCGATGCCAAGCGACCGGCCAAACGCGGCATTCTTGCGAAGCATCCGTAAACGGGATTCAGAACTCGCGGCCTGAATGTAGCCGACGGGTTTGAAGCCGGTGGAGATGCCTGTTTCTTTTTCGAGATTGCGATACAGTTCGCGGGTGTAATGCGCCAGCGTGAGCATGGTCTCGGTGGCGAATCCACCGCACACCACCAGACCTGCGGCATGCCACGTGGTTCCCGAAGTGAGTTGCCTGCGTTCGAGAATGACCACGTCCCTCCAGCCAAGTTTTGCCAGATGATAGGCAATACTGCATCCGATCACCCCGCCGCCAATGATGACCACCTGTGCGTGTGAAGGCAGGGCCGAACTTGTGTCACGATTTGTGTCCATGTTGCCGCTCCCACAATGCAGAAATTGATCCAACAGGAAAACCATCACCCAGTTCAAGACGGGCTTTGATATTATCAGTAGATCACGAAAACCTCGCGTAGTTTGCGCTCTCTGGCGCAAATTAGGCGTTAGAGAACGCCAATTACGCGCTTTCGTGAAGTACTGATTATTGAATATCATGTCGTTTTTGTCAATTGCACAAGCCATCAAATATCCGGAGGATTTATGGAAACACTTTACGGCGGCATCGAAGGCGGCGGCACAAAATTTGTCTGCGCGGTTGGCACCGGGCCGAACGACATTCGCGCGGAAGCGCGTCTTCCCACCACAACCCCGGAAGAGACGATGAATCGGGCTGTGGATTTTTTCAAGCAACAGGAAGACAGCCTCGGCAGACTCCCCGCCATTGGATTTGCCTGCTTCGGTCCACTCGACCCGAATCCTGCTTCGCCAACCTTTGGGTATATCCTCCCGACGCCAAAACCCGGCTGGACGAATGCAAACGTGGTTGGATATTTAAACTCGGCATTTGATATCCCCATTGCTTTCGACACCGATGTCAACGGCGCGGCATTGGGAGAATGGCGCTGGGGCAAGGCGCAGGGATTGCAAACATTCATTTATCTCACAGTCGGCACGGGCATCGGCGGCGGCGCATACGTGGAGGGAAAACTTCTGCATGGCTTGATCCACCCCGAAATGGGACACATCGCAGTGAAACACGATCTTGAAAAAGACCCGTTCAAGGGCATCTGTCCATTTCACGGCGACTGTTTTGAAGGTCTCGCTTCCGGCGTCGCC
>JBBIUO010000103.1:3163-11710 GCA_037440205.1 Chloroflexota bacterium | reverse complement strand
CGGGTGCCATGCCCACCTGCAAGGCCAGCGACCCGCGCTTTGTGCCGCTCACAAAAACGCACCAGGCGGCCTGCCTGCTTTTGGTAAAGTAACTTTGCGTAAGACACGTTCTCTAACGTGTCCGTTGGCGTTGGAGAACGCCGTCTACGCTGAAAACAAATGGACATCACCAGCCTGCAAAACCCCAAAATAAAATACATCGTCAAATTGCGCGATGACAAACGTCAGCGCAGGCAGGATGGCTTGATGATCGTGGAAGGCCGAGACGAATTGACTCTGGCCCTCGGCAGTGGACTCAAACCGCACACGCTTCTGACCGCGCCCGAGCTTGCTTCGGTTTCGATGAGCATTCCCCACGCCGACATAACCACCGTCACCCGCGCCGTCTTTGAAAAGATTTCCTACCGCGATAATCCCGATGGCTGGCTGGGAGTTTTCCCCATTCCGCAAACCCGGTTGGAAGATTTGAAATTCAGCGACAACCCGTTTGTGATCGTGGCCGAATCCATCGAAAAGCCCGGCAACCTTGGCGCGATCCTTCGCACGGCGGATGCGGCGCGCGTGGATGCGGTCATCGTCTGCGACCCGCGCGTGGATGTGTGGAATCCCAACACGGTGCGCGCCAGCCGCGGGACGATCTTCACCGTGCCAACCGTCGAGGCTGAGTCGAAGAATGCGCTGGCAGTTTTACGGTCAGGAAAGATGCGGGTGCTTGCGGCCACGCCCTCTGCCGAGGTGTTGTATACTTCCGTTGACCTGAGTCAACCCATCGCGCTGGCGGTCGGCACCGAAGACGAAGGCTTGAGCGATTTTTGGATGCAACATGCCGATGTCAGGGTGAAAATCCCGATGCTGGGAAAGGTCAATTCGCTGAACGTTTCGATTGCAACCGCTTTGATCACGTACGAAGCGGTGAGGCAAAGAAGTGTGTGAGGCATAATCCGTAAAGGAATTTCCATGAAGGCATTGTGGCTTGAAAACAATCAAATTTCATTGCGCGATATTCCCCAGCCAAAGAAATCCGGCGAGGCGTTGATCAGGATTCGCAAGGCGGGCATTTGCAGTACCGATCTTGAAATGGTGAAGGGATATTACCCGTACACGGGGGTTTTGGGTCACGAATTTGTGGGCGAGGTGGTGGAGGCGCCGGAGAAATCGTGGGTGGGACGGCGCGTGGCGGGAGAGATCAATGCGGTTTGTAATGCCTGCGACGCCTGCGCAAATGACCGCCCGACGCATTGCGAAAACCGCACCGTGCTTGGAATCTCCAACCGTGACGGTGTCTTTGCGGAGTACACAACCCTGCCGCTGGCGAATTTACATCCCGTGCCGGATTCGGTGCCGGACGAGGCGGCTGTTTTCACTGAACCGCTTGCCGCCGCATTGGAAATTCAGGAGCAGGTCCAAATCGAAGACACCGACCGCGTGCTCCTCGTCGGCGCGGGCAGGCTGGGACAATTGATTGCGCAGACGCTGGCGCTCACCGGCTGTGACCTGCACGTGGTTGCGCGGCATCCGCACCAGAAAAGTCTGTTGAGTGCGCGCGGAATCAAAGTGGTGGGTGAAGATGAAATCCAGCCCCACAAATGGGACATGGTGGTGGAAGCCACAGGTTCGCCCGACGGATTCAACCTGGCAAGGAAGGCTGTTCGTCCGCGCGGCGTGCTGGTGATGAAGTCAACCTACAAGGGGGAGATGAGCGTGAATTTCTCGTCCATCGTGGTGGATGAGATCAATATCATCGGCTCGCGCTGCGGCCCGTTTGCGCCGGCGCTGGACCTGCTGGAAAAGCGCAAGGTAGATCCCACTGTGCTGATCATGGATGAATTCAAATTGGATGATTGTGTGAAGGCGTTCGACAGGGCCGCACAGGCGGGCGTGCTGAAGGTGCTAATCAAGCCGTAATATAAAAGGATTTTGCCATGCCTGGATCAATCCCGATGGGTTAGAATAACCACATGAATACAAAACAGGAATATCTACTCGTTGTCGAAGACATCCCCGATATCCTCAAATTATTGGAGGCCACCCTGGTTTTCAAGGGATATCGCGTCGTCACAGCCAACAATGGACAGGAAGCCCTGGATGCGATTCAAAAGGAACACCCGGCAATCGTCATTACCGACATTCTGATGCCGAAAATGGACGGGTTCAGCCTCGTCCATCGCCTGCGGATCAACCCGGAGACCCGCGATATTCCCGTGATCTTTCTCTCGGCCACCTACGTCGCGCCGGAGGATAAGGCGTTTGCGATCACCATTGGCGCCACCCGCTTCATCGAAAAGCCGGTCGCTCTTGAAGAATTTCTGCCGGTTGTGGAGGAACTTTTGAAGAAGGGCGCGCCGGCGGCATCCAACCTCCCCGATGAACTCGAATTCTACATGGGATACCAGAAACGACTCGAGGCCAAACTGAGTCATAAGATCACGCAAATCGCGCGCGACGAGCATTTGGTGCGAACCCTTTCGGGAAACGAGAAGGCCTCTTTCGAGGCATCCCTTCGGCAGGCTGTCGAAGAACGGAAGGAGATCGAACTGCTGCTGGTTCAAATCCGCGAACAATTGGAAAAATATTCCAAACCGGAGCCGGGAAAGGAATCCATGTGACGGAACGGCGCTGTTCCCAGCCGGAGGTGGCAGGCATACAAGGATTGGATACTGGGAATCGCCGCATTTTTCACTGGCAAGGCCGAAGAGAAATGGATCGCAAGATGGAAGGAGTTCTGGTCGAAGGCGGGGAAGGAACCGGGCTCAACAGATTCTGAAGAATAATGCCTGATGAGGGGCGTCCAAAGTTGGCAACAGGCACATTGGGGAGTGTATAATTTGCCATATCGCCATGCAGACCGAAACCAGCCTCGAGTCCCAACTCAAAGATGCCGCGCAACTTTCCGAAGCCGGGTGGGCTGTCCTTGCGGAGCGCGTGGGCGGCGTGTGGATGCTCCGCGCGGCGCACCACCTGAACCGCTCCGCCCAAAACGAACTGGTCTCCATCATGGCAAGACCATCCATTGATGCGTGGTTGTGCGGCGCGCTCAGCGGAGGGCATTCCCGTTCCACTTCCATCCCTGATGGGAGCAATCTTCCCGCAAAACGATTTTTTGCATTCCCCGTTACCGGAACTTCGCAAGCCATTTTGGTGGGGGCGGATAAACAAACCACCGACGCCCAGCGCATCTGGAAATTAACCGCTTCGCTTCTATCCGGCCATTCGACTTCCCCCAGCCCCCCGCTTCTTCCCGACCTGCAATCTGGTCTGGCCTCCGATCTGCCTCTCGCCATCGAAAAGATTTTGAACACCCTCGTGCAGACCGTTCCCTGCCAGGGAGCGTGGCTGGCGATCCGCCGCGGAGAGTCGCTGGATATTCAGGCGGAGTGGAACGACCCCAAAGCCAAGGGGCGGTCTCTCTCCATTGATCAGAATCCTGTCCTCCGTCGCGTGAATCGGAATCTATCCGACATCGTTGTCATGCGCGGGCAACCCATCTGGGACAATCTGCCGGGCAGTCCATTCAAGCCCGGCACAAAAGCATGGGTTTGCCTGCCGCTGATCATCGGACAGCGTCTGATCGGCGTGGTGACGCTCTGGCGGCAAAATGAATTTTCAAGCGCTGAAATGGGGCAGTTGCGCGATCTTGCTGCGCAGGTTGCGCCGTCGGTTGAAGTGCTGGTCACGTTTTCTGAAATGGCCGCGCATTTGCGGCGGCTTGGTTTACTCAACGATTTTGTCCTCACCGTTTCGTCTGCTCAAAGTTTGGACCAGGTTGCGCGGCGTATGTTCGGTTTGCTCGCGCGTGCCTTCAACACCGAATTGATCGCGCTTTTCCTGCGCTCCAGTGACGGGCGCGTTTTGCGCGATTACCGCATGTTCGAAGGCAAATTGAATGTCATCAGCGTTTCGCTGGCGGGGCATTCCATCCAGCCGATGTTGAAAGAGGCGCGTGTGCGCCGCGTGATGGATGCGGTCAAGGAAGGCTTCGTGCCCGTTCATAAAAACGCGCGCTCGGTGTTAATCGTCCCTCTCAAATATCGTGGACAAGCCATCGGCGTTTTAATTATCGAGAATTTACGCGCCGAGGCATTCAGCCAGTACGACGAGCATCTCATGGTCGTCATCACCAGCCACATGGCGGGATTGATCGAATACACCCGCCTGCGCGAGGAAGCCGAGGGCCGCGCCCGCAGTCTGGGTTTGATCCATGAAGTGGTTCAACAAGTCATTGGCTTGAACGACAAAAAAGAGGTGGCGCACATTACCGCCGAATTGGTCGCGCAATATTTCAAATACGAACTGGCCGCCATCCTGCTTGTTGACGACGACGGGAAATTTTCCATTCAAGGCATTGGCGGCACGCAGGCCGGGACGGTTCAAAAGGCTTTGACCAGTCATGAAAACAACGAATTCATTACCTTCGATGGAATCACCGGGCACGTCTCGCGCACCGGCGAAAGCATCCTGGTCAACGACACACAGCAGGAAAAACTGTACAAACCCCTCAAAGGCTGGGAGGCGCGCTCGGAAATTTGCGTGGCCTTGAAGGACGGCGAAAACATCCTCGGCATCATTGATGTGGAAAGCCTCGAACAAAATGCCTTCTCGCACAACGACCTGATCGCCATGGAGTCGCTCGCGGGCATCCTCGCCTCGGTCATCACCAGCGCGAACCAATACCAGAAGTTGCAGGAAACCATCCGCCAGTTGCGCGCCATCGAAATCGAATTGAACGCGCGCATGGAAGCCCAGCGCTCCGCGGAAAACCGGCTCATCCAGGCCGCCAAACTTGCCGCGGTGGGTGAGATGGCCGCCGGCATCGCCCACGAATTGAACAACCCGCTTACCACCGTCACCGGCTTTTCCGAACTCGTGCTCGAAGAACTTCCCGCCGAATCGACCCACCGCGACGAACTCGAAATGGTCCTGCGCGAAGCGCGCCGCGCCAGCGACGTTGTCCACCGCCTGCTCGATTTCTCGCGGCAGGGCGAGCGCATCCGCACCCGCGCCGACCTGAACGAAGTGGTCAACGATGTCATTGCCCTGACACGGCACCTCATCCAGACGAACAACGTTATCCTTTCCATCGAACTCGATGGCAGCCTTCCCTGGGTTTCCATTGATCGAAACCAGATGAAACAGGTTCTGCTCAACCTCATCCACAACGCCTTGCAGGCCATGCCCGCAGGCGGCGAGATGCTCGTCAATACCTTCGCCGCCAAACGCGACGAACGCGATTGGATCATCATGTCGGTCAAAGATAGCGGCGTCGGCATCCAGCCCGCCGATCAGGGTCGAATCTTCGAACCATTCTTCACCACCAAAGGAGACAGCGGCGGCACAGGCCTGGGACTCTCGGTCACCTATGGCATCGTCACAGATCACGGCGGAACCATCGAGGTCTCGAGCGAACCCGGCGAAGGCTCCACGTTTGCAGTCTGGCTTCCGATCTAATCATGGAAACACCCTTTGTCTTTGTTGTTGACGACGAACCCGGCATAGCCTTGCTTTGCAATCGGCTTCTCACGCGCGCCGGATACAAGGTGCAAACCGAAACCGATCCGCGCAAGGCCATCAACTTTCTCAAGGAAAACAAAATAGATTTACTGCTGGTTGACATCCGCATGCCCGAAGTGGACGGCTTCGAGGTCATCCAGCACGCCCAGCGTTTGCAACCCGATGCCGCCGTTCTCATCATGACCGGTCACGGCACGGTCGAAACAGCCATTCACGCGCTTCGTCAGGGAGTGGATGGACTTCTGCTCAAGCCGTTTGGCAAAGGCGCAGACCTGGTTGATGCCGTCAAACTTGCGCTCGTGGATTGCCAGCAAAAACGCGACGCCGCGCGCACACAGGCCCTGCGCCCGCTTTTCTCCGTCACCGAATCTCTGCTTTCCGAAACGCGCCGCGAACCATTGCTTGATCTCATCATCGGCGCCATCTGCGGCCACCTGCAATGCGCGCACGCCGCCTGTTACCAGCAAAACAACGAAACAAAGGAATTCGCCCTGCTGGCCTCACGCGGCAGGGAAGTGCCAAAGAATTTTTTCAATTTGATTTCCCGCATGGACGAATCCGCCTCGCCTTTGCTGATCAATGCCAGCGGGCCGGGTGACACCGCCCTGAGATCGCTTCTCACCGACCTGCGGCTTGGTGCGGCGATTCTGACGCCGATTCAGCGCCCAAACATGCGCATGGTCATGTACGCCGCGCGCGACCTGAACGAGCCACCCTTCCGCGAATCCGACCTCGAACTGTTCCAAATCCTTGCACGTCAGGCCGCCGCCGCTTTGGAAAATGCACGCCTGTATGCCGAGCAGGTGGAATACGTCCGCAAGGTGGAGGACTCTCAAAAGGCATTGCTCCAGGCCGAAAAGATGGCCACCGCCGGGCGCTTGAGCGCCTCCATCGCGCACGAGGTCAACAACCCCTTGCAAGCCGTGCAAAACTGCCTGCACCTCGCCGGGCGCGAAGACCTGCCTCCCGAAAAGCGCAAGGAATATTTCGATCTCGCCCGCGCCGAACTCGAACGGTTGACCCTCACTGTCCGCCGCATGTTGGATTTCTATCGCCCCGGCGCAACCTCCCTCGAAACCGTTGACCTCGTTGAAATGCTTCAATACATCCTGAATCTGATGTCGAAGCAACTTTCGGAAGCGAACGTAAAAGTGGTGGTGGATTTTTTCGGAACGATCCCTTCGATACAGGCCGTGGGCAGCCAGATGCAACAGGTGTTCATCAACCTGATCTTGAACGCCGTGGACGCCATGCCGGAAGGGGGCATATTGAAGATCATCACCCGCGAACAAAAAGGAGGTGTCGAAATCCTGTTCCAGGATCATGGCAAAGGAATTCCGGAGGAAAAACAACCCAATATTTTCGAGCCGTTTTTCAGTACAAAGGATGGAGGCACCGGTTTGGGATTAACTGTGAGTTACAATATAGTCACCGCGCACGGCGGCACGCTGGAACTGCTGCCCGAACGCGGCCCCGGCGCTTGTTTTCGAATATTTTTGCCCATAGGAGGAGAACAATGAAGTCCAACATTTTGGTGGTGGATGATGAACCCGTCGCCCGCCAATCCCTCGCAGATATCCTCAAACTCGAGGGGCACAATGTAACATCTGCGCCCAACGGCCAGGCGGCCGTGGAATACGTCCGCACGCATCCCGTGGACTTGATGGTCGTTGACCTGCGCATGCCCGGCATGGACGGGCTGGAAGTGGTGCAGGTGGTGAATCAGATATCGCCTGAAACCGAGGTGATCCTGCTCACCGCATTCGGCTCGACCGAAACAGCCATCCAGGCCCTGCGCCTGCGCATCCATGATTATTTGTTGAAACCCGCTTCGCCGGCGCAGGTGCTGGCAAGCGTGAAGAAAGGGCTTGCGCGCCGTTCTGTAAAATCACGAGCGGCAGGCGGCCCTTCTGCCGATGTGGATGAATCTGTGTCGGTGTTTTCTCTTAAAGATGGAACAACTGTTGACCTTTCCCGCCGGCAGATCAAACACAAAAACAAGGTGGAGCATCTTACTCCCGCGGAAGGAAGGCTGTTGCGGATCCTGATCGAGAACGAAGGCAAGGTGTTTTCACACCGCGAGTTGGTGTTGCTGGTGCAGGGCTACGACACGTCGCAACGCGAAGCGCCCGAAATTCTGCGTCCGCTGGTGAGCCGCCTGCGCCACAAACTGGATCAGTTCCCGTCCCTCTCCGAAAGGGTGGTCAGCGTGCGCGGCACGGGATATTTGTACGAAGGGAACAAGTAGGTTGATAAAAAGGCCGCCGTTACGGGCGGTCTTTTTGTAGTGGCGACTTTAGTCGCTTTCACCTCCGTAAAAACACGACTGATGGATTTTGACAACTTAAACGGGTGATCCAAACAAATTATGTCGTTGCGAGGAGGTCGCTCTTCCCGACGAAGCAACCTCCTATTTGATGGTTTTCCTGTTCAAACAGGGATTGCCGCGCTCGCAAAAAACGCTCGCTCGCAATGACATACCCCAATTAATTCAGCAAAAACCATAAGTCGTTACTACGCAAATCCATTACGCAGATCCATCACTTATTCATAAGGCCCGAAGATATCCTTTGGCATTTCAGGCGCGCGGATCCAGGAGAGCCAGCCGGTTTTGCCGCTATGAATCGGGTGGACAGGTGTCTCATACATGACGAGGATCAGACTGAGGGCAAGTCCGACCGCGCCAAGCCATTGAAGGAGAGTCAGGCTTTCGCCGAGCCAGATGTCGCTAAAGACGATCGCAATCAACAGTTCGGCGAGTCCAAGCAATGCGGTTTGCATCCCCCCGATCTTTTTCACTCCAAGAAAAAGGGCGAGGCGCGAAAAGACGGTTGCGAAGGTCAGGCCGACCACCGGAAGCCAGGGAACGTTGATCACCGGCCAGGCGCGGTCGAATAATAAATATGCCGGGACCACCACCGCGCTCATGGAAAGCAGGGTGTACAACGCAACCGTCGGCGCGGGGACTTCGTAGAGAACGCGCTGGTTGATCGGCAGGTGCATGGCGTACAGAACGGATGCCCCCAGCATCATAAGTAC
>JBBIUO010000103.1:0-3136 GCA_037440205.1 Chloroflexota bacterium | reverse complement strand
TGGGGGCGCTGGTGAGCAATGCGACTGCAACTGTGGCAAGGCCGATGCGAAACAGGGTAAGGCGGCTTGGCGGCTGATGATCGAGGATGAGCCAAAGCGCAACGAAAAAGGGATAAAGCGAATAAAGCAACTGCCCGACGTTTGCATGAAGCCTTTCCAGCGCAAGATAATACAGCAGGGAGCCGAGTCCGTTGATTGCGCCTGCAAAGACGCAACCGATCAATCCCACCGGAAAGATGTACAGATATTGCGGGGAAAACAACATAACCACAAGCAGGAGAATTCCCGCCGCAAAGCCGGTGCGCAACGCCACAACCGCAAAAGGCGAGAAGCCCAGAGTGATTGCAAGTTTCCCGAGAACAGGCGCCAGCCCGAGGAATACTGCCGAACTTAAAGCGGCCAGAACCCCGGCCGTTTGTCTTTTTTGCAAAGGTACCAGCCTATGGTCATTTGGAGGGTTATTTGATAAGGGTTTTTACTTCTTCGAGGAATTCATCGTTCAGGAAGTCGCCTTTTTGCATGAGAGATTGTATCTGCCCGCCGAGCCTGTTTTTCTCATCCGGGGTGAGTTCTTTGGCGGTTGCCACAATGACCGGGATCGTGGCGGTTTCCTGTTTGGCGCGCAACGCTTCGATGACCGTGAAGCCGTCCATTTCGGGCATCATCAGGTCGAGGATGATCAGATCCGGCAGTTCGCGCTGAATCAACTCGAGTCCTTCCCGGCCGTTGGTGGCTTCCAAAATCGTGAAATTACCCTGCGATTGCAAAATGCGGCGGATGAGACGGCGTGCCTCCGTGGTATCTTCGACGATGACGATCTTGGGGAATCGTTCCGGGGCGACCTGTGTAAGCGCGGAAAGCAAACCCTCCTGCGGGGTTTCCTTGCTCGGAAGTTTCACATCCCGCGACCAGTTTTCGCCGAGGATGATCGGTTCCGCCGGCATGGTGTGCCCGGTGCAATTGACGACCACCGTGTCACTGGGCTTGATCACGCCCGAACGAATCAATTTGAAAAGTCCCGCAAAAGCCACCGCGGCGGCGGGTTCCGCTGAAATGCCCTCCATCTTTGCCAGCACGTGCATGGCGCGGTAGGCATCTTCATCGCTGACGCTTTCGAACGCGCCGTTCGTGCTGTTGACGTGTCCGCGCAGGAATTCGTAGGCGCGGCCCGGGTCACCGGTGGCAAGCGTTTCGATGCGCGTCTTGGGGGAGGTGACCACCTCCGCTTTTTCCAATCCCTTTTTCCAACTGTCCACCATCGGCGAACAACCGTCTGCTTGAATGGGCGCAAACGCGGGAATGCGGCTGATCCATCCCATGTACTGCATCTCGCGGAAACCCTTGTGAACTCCAAGCGGCCCCATGCCGCCGCTGATGGCCTGCACGTACCAATCCGGTGTGCGCCAGGGAGCGGAACCGTCGGTGCCTTGAATCGCGGTCAACTGCTCTGCGATTTCGTAGGCGATGGTTTTCATCGCTTCGATGGAGGTGATGGTGCGCGCCCCCATATCCTGATACAAATGCCGCTGGCGCGCAAACTCGGAAGCCACCTGTTTGCACTGGTCGTAGGAGCCGGTGATCTTGATGACCTGGCTTCCGTAAAGCGCGATCTCGCGCATTTTCATGGCCGGCACAAGGCTGGTGACGAAGGCCCATAACTTCATCCCGGCGCGGGATGCGTATGCCGAATAGGAAATGGCGACGTTGCCGGTGGATGCCGCCACCATTTCAGTGATTCCCGCCTCTTTCAACGCCGCAATCGTAACCGACGCCTGCCGGTCCTTAAAGGAGGAGGTCGGCCCCTGACGTTCATCCTTGATAAAGATGTTGGGACAGCCCAGCATCATTCCCAGGTTCACCGCGCGGATCAGGGGTGTGCCACCCTCGCCGAGGGATAAACTGACATTGGGGTTTCGCACGGGCAGTAATTCGCGGTAACGCCAAAGATCAAAAGGACGCCCTGCCAGCTTTGCCGGCAGGGTTTTTCCAATCATTTCGTAATCGTATTCCGCCTCGCGCCATTGACTGTTGCATTTGGGGCACGTGGTGGACGTGGGGTAATACGGCGCATTGTGCCCGCAATCGAGGCATTTTATGATGAATGACACAGTGATGAAAACTCCTATTTGTTCTTTGCCTGCGCCTTCTCCAGCGAGCGCTGGATGGAGGTAAGCAATTCTTTTTCGGTAAAGGATCCCTTCGAAAGAAGTCGCTGACCAGACTCGTTCAATTGCTCTCTTTGCTCCGCGGAAAGATCCATGCCGCTCAGGATAATGACGGGAATGTCGCGGAGTTTCGGGGATGCCTGCATGTTCTCCAATATCTTGAAGCCGTCCATCTCAGGCATGAACAGGTCGAGAATGACGGCGTGGGGCGGATTTCCGGATGAGATGATATCCCATCCCATGCGCCCGCCTTCGGCGAGGGACGCCTTGTACCTGCCGTCGTCGTTCAGGATTTTTCCGATCAACCGCAGGTCGTCGGGGTCGTCGTCGATCACCAGCACCTCGCGGATCGAACCGTCCATGTTGAGGCGGTCGAGCGCATTGACCAGGTCTTCCTCCAAAATCGGTTTGACAAGGTAATCGGTCGCGCCGAGGTTGAATCCTTTTTCCAGTTCCTCAATGATACTACAGACGATGACAGGTATGTTGCGCGTATCGGGATCGCCCTTCAATTTGTCCAGCACCTGCCAGCCGTCGATGCCCGGCATCATGATGTCCAGTGTGATGGCAAATGGTTTCAGTTGTTTTGCGCGTTCCACCGCTTGCGATGGGTCGGATAACGGCACGACCTGGTATCCCTGCGGCTGCAGGTACCGTTCGTACAAACCGATCACCTGCGGATCGTCATCAATGGTGAGAACGGTTTTTTGTCCGGGAGAGATGAATTCGCCTTCCTTTTCCTTTCGATAAAGCGGGAGAGTGAAGTGGAAGGTGCTTCCCTTGCCAATATCGCTATCCACCCAGATGCGGCCGCCGTGCATGTTAATGATGTGCTGGCAGATCGAAAGTCCGAGGCCGGTGCCGCCGGTCTTGCGGGTCGGCGAGTCGTCCACCTGGGAGAAAGGCTGGAATAGTTTCACCTGATCCTGTTTGGAAATGCCGGGGCCTCCTCCTCGCCGGCGCCGGATTCG
>JBBIUO010000102.1:4693-11746 GCA_037440205.1 Chloroflexota bacterium | reverse complement strand
GGATGGATTCGCGGAAGCCTACGCCCGCGCGCCTCGCATTCTGACCCGCAGCCTGATTCCGTCCATTGCAAATTTTCTCCCCGATAACGCTGACCGTCCTGTGGGACAAAGCCTCGTCAACGGAATCAAACGCCTCGAACAGATTCCCGAAATAGACCGCCGCGCCAGCATCCTGCGCTGGGGTTCGTACTTCTCGCCGCGTCAGCGCTCTGCATTGTGGAAGCCTGAGTTTCGATTCGATTCTGCCAATGCTCAAAATTTACTGGCAAAGCAATTCGACTCCGCTCAAGGCTCCTACCTCGACAAGACTCTCTACACCGATTTGCACACCTACCTCCCCGGCGACTTGCTCGTCAAAGCTGACCGCATGACGATGGCGGCCTCGCTCGAAGGACGCTCGCCGTTCCTGGATCATGAAATCGTGGAGTGGTCTGCCCGTTTGCCCGACCAGTTCAAGGTCAAAGGAAGAAGCGGGAAATATCTCCTGAAAAAGGCGTTTGCCAAAGAGTTGCCCGATTCGATTAAGGGTCGCGGCAAACAGGGATTTGGAATCCCCGTCAGCGCCTGGTTTCGGAATCCGCTTTATGATTGGGCGAAGGAAATTTTATCGAGCCAGTCCATGCAAAGATGGTTCGAGCCGCGCGTCCTGCAAACCCTGCTCGAAGAACACCGCGCAGGCAAACACGATCACGGCAAGCGGCTGTATGCGCTGGCGATGCTTGGGTTGTGGATGAAAAATCGTTGACCTTTTTGCTATAATCAGTACTTCACGAAAGCGCGTAATTGGCGTTCTCTAACGCCTAATTTGCGCCAGAGAGCGCAAACTACGCGAGGTTTTCGTGATCTACTGATAATTCCAAAATGATCTTCAAGGAACCGAGGCAGATATGGTGACGCTTCAAGTCTCTGAAAAACTCGCTGGAACGATTGAGCAAGCGGCGCAGGAGCGCGGTTTGAGTGTAGATGCGTATTTGCTTCTCGCGGTGAAACGCGAGCAGGCATTGTTTGCGCGGACGAAGATCGAGCAGGAACAGGAGTGGTGGTTGAGCCAGCCTGTTAAACGGCGCGCAAAATTTGGAGGCGAGTTTATCGCCGTGCATCTTCAGAGGGTGGTGGATCATGACAAAGACCAAAAAGCCTTGCAAAAAAGGATTCGCGATAAATTCGGGAATGCGCCCGTTCTTATCATGCCCGCTGAAGGCGCAAGCGAGATTCGGATATACAGCCCCAAATTGGTTCGCCAATGAAGAAACAATCTGTATATCTGGTTGACATGATCTTCTTCGATTCGATCCACCTTCCCGCTGTCGAGGTCGTTGGGGATGATTGGGGAGACCAGATTATTCTTGGCAGGAATGTGCTGAATAAACTCAACTTGAACTTAAACGGCCCTGCCCAAACTGCCTCTGTTCTGGAATGAGAATACTTGTGTCGTGGATGAATTGAAAGCGTTTATAATCCCAACATGTCCACGCTTCTTGAAATTCAACCGATAACCCTTCCGCTTGCGACCGATGCGAATGGCGTTGTAAAAATCGGCGGGTCGCGCGTCACGTTGGATACGGTGGTGCGGGCGTTTGTCCGGGGCGCCACTGCCGAGGAGATCGTACAGCAGTATCCATCCATTTCCCTTGCCGACGTGTACGCGACCATCAGTTACTACCTGCAACATCGCAAGGAAGTGGAACTGTACCTGGAAAAACGCGGGAAGCAGGCAAAGGCCATTCGGGAACAAAATAAAAGGCGTTTCGATCAAAGCGGGATTCGAGCGCGGTTGCTTGCGCGCAAAAATAAATAACCATGCTTTTGCTTGTCTCCGACGAAAACTTCAACAATGATGTTGTGCGCGGATTATTGCGCCGAAAGCCTGATCTTGATATTGTCCGCGTGCAGGATGTAGGTTTGCGCGGCGCGGATGATCCCACCATTTTGGAATGGGCGGCACAGGAAGGCAGAGTGGTTTTGACTCATGATGCTGCGACAATGGCGCATTTTGCATTCGAGCGTGTTCGGGCAAACGAACCCATGCCCGGCGTAATTGAAGTGGCAGATGATCTTCCCATCGGGTTGGTAATTGACGACATATTGTTTCTGGCAGAATACAGCGAACAGCGGGAATGGGAAGGTCAGGTAATTTACCTGCCTCTGTGATAAAACGAATTTCATACGGCCTGTTATTGAAATGTCCGAATCCCCAAAAAAATTCCCAATCTGGAACATCGCCAAAATCATCCTCGCGTTGATTCTGGTCTGGTTCGTCCTCTCCAAAACCGACCTGACCCAGTTGTTCGCGCTTCGTGAAAAAATTTCCCTGCCGTGGCTGGCGGCGGTGGTTGTTTTGTATTTCTCCCTCACCCTGCTCAAAGCCCTGCAATACTATTTTCTCCTTGGCCGCCGCGTGGACTATCCACAGGTGCTGAACATCGTGGTGGTGCAGAATGCCATTTCGAATTTCATCGCCACGAGCGCGGGGATCGCTTCATACCTTGCCTTGTTTCGCGTCGAGCAGGGAGTCAAGGTCAGCCGCGCCGCTCTGGCGTTTTTGCTGACCAAAGTTGGTGACCTGATCTCGATTTGGCTCTTCATGCTCATTTCGAGTTTGCTCGTCTGGCCGCAGGTGACTTCATTTCACGGCCTGATCATTCTTTCATTGATAGTCATCGGCGCGGCGATTCTTGGCTTTTTCGCGGCTGTCCTCTTGCGCCAGAGATTTGTTTCCATCATCTCGTGGTTCGTTGAAAAACTTAAACTCTCGCGGCTGGGCTTCGTCAACAAACTCATGGATTTTCTCTCCAGCCTTGCCGAGAAGGAACATGCCTTTGTCTTTCGTATGGTTGGGACCGGCATTGCATTCTCATTGATTTACATGGCCGCTACAATGATGTGGCTGTACGCCAGCCTGCAAACCTTTTCATTTGTCATCGGCTTCCTCCCCGTTGTCTTCGTCAACATTTTCATGCAATTGATTTCGTATCTGCCCATCCAGGTCTTCGGCGGTCTGGGCGTCAACGAAACGACTTCGCTTTATCTTTACGGCATCTTCAACTTCCCGCAGGCAGAACTCGCCGCCGTATTGATCGCCACCCGCCTGCTCTTTTATCTGACAAACCTGTTCGTCCTGTTATACTTGCCCGCGCATGCCCTGATGTTTAATCGCCCAATCAAAAAAGAATAAAGCAGCATTTTCTCCGTTCCCCATCCGTTGAGCGCATCCGTGCATCCGTGCGCGAAACATCCGTTGAGTACAATTCGCTTTATGCAAACCACCCCCCAAAGAAACATCCTCCAACTTTTCACCATCGCCCTCGTCACAGGGATCGTTTTTGCTTTCCTCGAAATCAAAGCTCTTTGGACGCCCGAACAAACATGGGATAAATTGCTCACGCCGTTGGGGATGCTCACGATTGCAATTTATATTCTGCTCGCCCTGTCAGGAATCATCGTTCTCTTTTTTAGTTTGTGGAATCCAAACCCGATTCAACGTCTTGCCCAAAAACTGAAAACCCTCTGCTGGGCGGTTGCAATCATCATCGTTGGATTCCTCACCTGGACTTATCTTTTCTCCCCATGGCAGATGACCCTCACCATGCCGTGGACTCAATTCATCGTTGCCGCGGTTCTCGCCCGACTTCTGACCTGGCTCTTCGTCCCCGAACAGAATCAGCCCTTCAGCTGGAGCGACCTTGCTCTGGCGTTTAGCATTTTCCTCTATCCACGCCTCGTTCAGGAAGTGCGGATGTATTTCCCCGCCCCGCTGTTCACACGCGGATCCATTGCGGCGGGATTTGTTTTTCAATTTTTCCTGCTTGCCGTCTTATATCTTCCGATTGGCAAAGCCATCCTTGCAAAACTCATTGACCTTCGTTCCCGCATCGAACCCATTCGCTTGATTCTGGCGGCTTTGTTTTTGCTGGCTCCATTCATCTATCGCTACTCCACCGGGCCAAAGGAATACATTTTGTATTCCAATCTCCGCTTCACGATTGTGTTGATTGTATTATGGCTCGCCGCGTACCTGCTTTGCAAAGACTCGACCCGCATCGTCTCCCCCGAATCGCTTGGCGTTGCTACTGGCTGGCTGGTTCTCGTTTCTGCGATCACCCGTTCCCTTCTGCTTGTGGTGGACGACCCCTTCGGTTTATATTGGTCTGAGGGAAATCGCTTGTATGACTACTCTCTCGTCTTCGGGCAGGATTTATACAACTACGCAGGCCGCATCCCCGATCCCTACAACACGCCGGGGCGTTATAGTTTATGGGGCGTGCTCTATCTCTGGCGCGGACTTCCCATCTGGGCACATCGTTTGTGGAATGTGGTTTTGCTCACCGCGCCGTCCTTTGTGCTGGCCTGGGCATTGACCAGAAAATTATCCCTGCCGATCTTTCGGCAAATTATTTTTCTTTGGGTCACGGCCTTTTTTATTTTGCTTGCGCCGCTTCACCCGCCGTTCATGATTGTGGCAATCATTGTCGCCTTGTTCATCTTTCATCCGTCACCGTATGCGCGTGGCGCTTCGCTCGCGGCCGCGAGTCTCTACGCAGGCATCAGCCGCTGGACGTGGGTCTTTGCGCCCGGCGCATGGGGCGCATTGACCGACCTGCTTTTGCATTATCCAAAACGCGAAGGCAACTGGTTCAAACGTTTGCTTCCAACCGTTTTGATGGCCGCGCTCGGCGCCGTGCCTGGATTTTTATTGAACGTCGGAAACTTTCTTGGATACACCACCGGAGAGAACACGACCTCGCAACAGCCTTTGCTTTGGTATCGCCTCCTTCCCAACCCGACGCTTGGTCCCGGTATCGTGTTATTGATCCTGCTGACGACAGGTCCCTTGCTGGCTTTACTTGCGTACAAAATGTCCACCCGCGGATGGAAATTGGATGGCTTTCAACTGCTTGCCGTGTGGGGCGCGTTGATCGGATTCTTTGCAGTCGGCTTGGTCATCAGCACAAAGATCGGCGGCGGCGGTGACTTGCACAACCTCGACATGTACATCGGCACTCTCATCGTGGTGACCATGCTTGGGTTGACCGGGCAGGCTAACGGTCAAGAAATGAAGCGCTGGCCTTCCTTCGCATTGACAATGGTATGCCTGCTGGCGATCCTGCCTGTGTATCCATTCACGCCGTTTCATCCAGCGGCAAATTATCACGCCTGGCTCGATCTGCCCACGCGCGAAGACACCGACAAAGCCTTGAAGGTCATCAACGATGCTGTGGAAAATTACTCCAAACTTGGCGACGTGCTGTTTATGGATCAGCGCCAGTTGTTGACGTTTGGGTATGTGCGCGCGATTCCGTTCGTGCCTGAGTATGAAAAGAAATACATGATGGATCAGGCGCTGGCTTCGAATGAAAATTATTTTCGCCCGTATTATCAAGACCTTGCGAACAAACGCTTTGCGTTGATCGTCACCGAGCCGTTGAAGGTTGACTTGAAAGAAGAAGGCGGCGTGTTCTCTGAGGAAAATGATTTGTGGGTCAAGTGGGTCTCCGCGCCGACGCTGTGTTTTTACGAAAAAATCCACACCGACAAGACCGTGGGCATCGAACTGCTCGTGCCGCGTGAAAATCCCATCGGTTGTGAGAAATATTTGAAATGAATGTCACCCTGAGCGACAGCGAAGGGTCTCTACGCCTGTAATACGAGACCCTTTGGTCGCAAAGTGCGCTCCCTCAGGGTGACATAAATCAATTTCGATGAAGGAAAACAGGTGAACTTTTGAATTTATCTTATCTTCTTCCCCGTCTTTCTCGTCACTTCATGCCCGAATCAATCGCCCGCTTTTTGTTGAAGCGCCGCTGGATCATCCGCCCCGGTTTGGAATCGAGCGATCCACATGCGGCGGTGGAACAGTACATGGCGGGATTATCCGCCAGCGGAAAATCGCTGATCGGGAAGCGGGTGCTTGTCTTTGGCTATGGCGGCCGTTTTGCCGTCGGCGTGGAGTTGCTTCGTCGCGGCGCGGCGCATGTGGTGCTGTGCGATCATTTTGTTTTGCTTGATAAAGAGCGCAACCTCGAACTGCTTCCTGTTTATCCCGAGTACCTCATGGCGGGAAATGATGATGTGCGCCCGCGCCCTGAATTCATCACCTTGTTTCATGACGACATTCGAGAGGAGTCGCTTCAAAAGCAAATTGCCGAAGTGGATGTTGTCCTCAGCACTTCGGTCTATGAGCATTTGGATGACGTGAAGGGGATTACGCATGCGTTGGCAAAATTAACCGCACGAGATGGAGTCCACCTGCACTTTGTTGATTTGCGCGATCATTTTTTCAAATATCCATTTGAGATGCTCACGTTCTCGGAAGGTGTGTGGAGGAATTTCCTCAACCCAACGAGCAACCTGAATCGATTCCGCCTGACCAGTTATCGGGACGTCTTTGAGGCGCATTTTCAAAAGGTGGATATCAAAGTTTTGGAGCGGCTTGAAAATGAATTCCGCGCCGCTCGCCGCCGCATTCGTCCTGAGTTTCTCACAGGCGATGAAGCGGTTGATTCCGTTGGCTTGATTCAGGTATTGGCTGAAAAAGTAAGGCCGACTTAAGTCGGCCTTACCGGAGTTGGAGATTTTCAAATGCAACAACGATTAACCAGTTTCATCCTCAAAAACGAAAACCTGATCCCCGTATTTATCTTCATTCTTTTTCTCGCGGCATCCGTCCCCGGCGTGAATTGGGGTGTGCCCGCGTTGTGGAATCCCGATGAAATGATCTGGCGCGTGGATAGCGCCCTGCGCGGCGAAATTATTTTTGACGAGACCGAGCCTGATTTCAATTACCCGTCGCTTCCAAAGTATGTGATGTTTGGCATTGGCAAAATTGTGTACGGCATGGACGGCACGCCCTCCGACTTTTATATTTCCGCGCGCGTGTTTTCCGCGTTGCTGGGCGCGATTGCCGGCGTGCTTATTTATTTCATGGCGCGCACCATTGGCGCTGACGTGTTGACCTCCGCGCTGGCTGGCTTGTTATATATTTCCAGCGGTGTGGCGGCGGCGAATGGACGTTTCGCGCACAACGACTTGTATCTGCAATTGTTTTCCGTCCTG
>JBBIUO010000102.1:0-4680 GCA_037440205.1 Chloroflexota bacterium | reverse complement strand
ATTTTGCGATTCAATACCAATTTACGAAATCAAGATTATGGTTGTACGGCTCGTTCCTTTCGGTGGGGCTGGCGGCTTCGAGCAAGTTCACGGGCGGAAGCCTTTTGCTCGTTCCGCTGTTCGTTTTTGTTTTCATGAATTGGAGTGAAGCCCGCAAAGATTGGTTGAAATCGTTCGAGACGCTGTTCATCGGCGGCGCGCTCAGTTTTGGCGGATATGTCCTCGGCACGCCGAAGGCTCTGCTTTGGATGGCCTATTACTTCAAGCGCGTCATCCCTGCGCTTCAACGTTACCCTCAATATGGATTCAATTCCGGCACGCCCATCGGCTTGATCGGTCAATGGCTGGTGTTCGAAGATGCGGTCGGCACATTCGCTTACTGGATTTTCATCCTTTGCTTCATCTGGTTCACGGTCAAATTGATTTTGTGGAAACTTGGCAAAACAAAAATCGAAGAGAAGCAGGGGCAGGCAATTTTGATTCTCGCCGCCACCGTCCTGCTTTTCGATCTCCCCTTCATGGTCTCGATCAATTACATTCCGCGCTACTTCATTCCGTTCGTGCCGTTCCTATCCATTTTGGGCGCGTTGTTCATCAAGGAGATTATTGATCTTGCGAAAGATAAAAACTGGAAATATGTCCCGCAGATTATTTCCGTTCTGTTGGTCGTCGGCATTGCGTATTCCATGTTGCGGCTGGCCAGCACAGCCCTGCTTTTCATGAACGATGCGCGTATGCCTGCCAGTGAGTTTGTCGCCAGTCTCCCCGGCGAAGGCAAGACCATCGAATACACCCTGTATCCGCCAATTGTGAACAAGAAGCAATTTGCGAAGGCCTATAACTATCCCATTTATTTTTTGAAATATCCCACCGATGTTGTTCCCACGGGCGGGCGATATGAATACAATCAAGGCGAGGCAGGATTGATAGACCGCGAAACCGACTACCTGATTATTGATACGCTTACCTATGGGCGACTCTACACCGAATCCGTTTGCGAGACCAACCCTGTGGAATGTGATTTCTTCAAGCGTCTGCTCGCAGGTGAAATAAAAACCTTCCGCCTGATAAAAGAATTCACCTACTCACTCCCGCCCTGGCTGCCCGATATTTCCCTCTCGGCGGTCAACCCCGAAATCCGCATTTACGAACGCATCCGCTAACCCGTTGACTCGCTGACTCGTCGAATCCCTCTATTTCACAAAATTCCCCACCGTATACACCGACCCGGCAATCGGCGGCGTGCTTTGCATGTGGATGACATGTCCCTTTGAAAACGCCTTGTGTGCGGCTTCTTCGATTTCCTTCTCCGTAGAAAAATGCTCGTCGCGGATATTATGTCCCAGCAGGCGGAACATGAACACCATGAAGGGTTTCTCAACTGGGGTTCCGTACACCATCTGTCCGCCCGGTTTGAGAACGCGGTTTACCTCGATGAAAGCCTGCTTCAACTCGGCAGGTTTTAGATGCTCCAAAATGCTGACCAGCAACACCGTATCGAAGAAATTGTCCTGATACGGCATCTTCAACACATCGCCTTTTTCCAAAAACAAGGGAATCCCTGATGGCTCAAACACGGACTTGACAGCGTGAATATCCGCGGTCAGGTCAATGCCGTGGATTTCCTTGTACATGTCATGCAGGTTGGGGAAGGCCAACCCGGTGCCGAAACCGACTTCAAGCACGCGCTCGCCGCCGGTGCATTCGCCCAGGGCAAGTTCCACACGCTGGCGGTACATCTTCCCGAAGATGGGCCAGTAATAATATTTGATCGGGTCGTACTGGTTTACGCCTTTGTATTGAGAGGCGGAGAGTAGTTTTAGTTTCGGGGTCATGAAGTTTCCTGAAATAAAGATTGTTTCCGATGATAAGCCCCACGATTTTACCTGAATTAATGCCGCCGTTTATTTCGCATTCACCGCTTCGCTCATCGTTTTGACTACAAGTCCATTGACTTGCTGTTCCGCGAGCCATTTCGCAAATTGATTGAACGTATCCATTTTGATCGCGTACTCGTTGCATCCGTCGCAGACGTGGTGGAAGACAAAGATCACCCATCCGCCGCCGCCGTCTTCCACTTCAGTGACGTAGCGGGTCATTTTCGGAAAACGGGTATCCTTCACAATGTAGGGCATGGCGTCCACCGCAAAAACATCCACCGGCGGGATGGAATCGGGTCCGCCCGAAACGGCGCGCGCATTTTTGTATCCGCAATCCATCACGGTTTGTCTTGATTCCTCGTCATAATGTCCGTAGGGATAGGCAAAGGAGGTGACTTCAAATCCGTAGGCGAGCAGGTTCGAGCGATCCTGACAGATTTCGCGCTGAAGTTCCGCGCCGGTCAGATCCGGGACGTTGGTGTGGTTTAGTGTGTGCCCGCCAATCTCATTGCCGTCATTGTACAGATCGCGCAATTGATCGGCGGTCATGTAGCCGTTTGTGCCGGTGAATCCGCTCACGATGTAGAACGTGGCGTGAAGGTTGTTTTCCGCAAGGATCGAACGCACGGCGTAATTATCCGCGTTGCCGTCGTCGAAGGTCAGGCTGACGACGGTGTTTTTAAATGTAAATGCGGGAGGAGAGTCGGCAGGCGCGCCGGTACAGCCGGCCAAAGCAACCAATAGCAGTGCGAATAATTTGAGAGAATGTTTCATGCAGGCGGTTGATTTTACTTTGGCGAATGGGGCCGGTCAAGCGCACTTGTCAATTCATCTTTTACGGCACGAAATCAATTTTTTCCGTTGTGCACGTTCCCTTTTGACCGGTATCTGAACAAAGCGTGATCGTCGTCAAAAGTTTGTGCCCTTCGGGGTTGTAGTTGAAGGCGGGCGTGCTGGTGATGTAGGTATCGCCCACGCCGAGAATGTCCTTTGTGCTTTTCGTCAGGCAGTTATCGAGATTGATAAAACCGTCGGCCAGGTTCACGACCACAACGTCTGTGACCTTATCTTTTACTGAAATATTCAGGGACTTGAACGGGATCCCGCCGGTGTTCTTCAATTTGACTTCCGCCCACCAGTAGCCGTTGCACGAATCCAGCCCGGTGAACTCCGCCGTGAATTTGGGCGATGGCAGGGATGTGGCCGTGGCGGTGGGCGTGGGCGGCGGGGTGAACACCGGCACAAGCAGGACGGGCCCGGTTACTGTCGCGTATTTTCCCCAAACCCAGCAGAACTCCGGGTCTCCATCCGGGTTGCGGATGTACCAGTAGTTGTTCGTTGGGTCGCGCGCGTAGATCTGTGCAATTTGGCCGACCAGCAATGCGCCCACCATGTCGTACACCTTGCCCGGTCCACTGCGGCAATTGGTGCTTACCGAAACGCTGATGAGCGGAATTTCCGGCGTGGGCGTGAAGGGCGGCGTCGGAGTCAAAGTGATGGTGGGAGTCAATGTCGGCGGTTCGAGCGTGAACGTGGATGTGGGAGTGCTCGTCTCTGCCGGGGACGGTTGCAATGTACGTTGCAGTGCATCCTGCGTGATCCCGGCGATCACTGTCTGCGCGACGGCGGTGCCGATTGCATTTGTATCCGGCGAAAAAAAGGAGGGCATGGAACAAGCCAGGCTGGCGGTCAGCAGGATCGCGACCATCAAACGAATTTTGTTGGAGAGTGACATGGTCTTTCCTTTGTTGAAAAGACCCTAAAGGTTTCCTCTACAGACCAAAACGAATTTTTGCCGAAAAACCTTTAGGGTCTCGTCTCTTTCATTGACGTTTAATGTTCCGCGCCGGTTCCGTCAAACCGTGTTCCAGATCAGCCAGCCTTTTGCCAGCCATTTTTTGTGCGTGTCAACTTTGTAGCCCTTTGCGGCGAGACTTTCCGCCGAGGCGATGAACCATTGCTTCAACCCAAACGTTTTCGCGTGGATCGTTTCGGCGGAGGAACGTTTCCATGCCTCGAAAAAATCGTGGATGGGTTCGCCCGGCACGACATGATGAATAAAGTTTTTTGGAAGCACGGCCTGAAAATCCGTGATGTCGAATCCCATGCGGAAGTTTGTGCTGAACACCAGCGCCTCGAATTTCCACGCGCTTTCCATCTTTCGCGCAAGGTTCGCGGCCCAGATACTGCCAAACGGATTCGACGTGCCTTCGATCATCAGTCCGCCCGGCAGGACATATTCCGCGAGATGTTCGTACGCCGGCGCAAAATCCTTTTCTTCGTATTGGCGCAGGACATTGAAAGCGCGGATCAATCGTACCCGTTCATCTGGTTGCAAAGGCAAATTAAATCCTCCATGCCGAAAGTGGGTGATTCTGTCGGCGAAGGGCAGTGCCGCTTCCACGCGCTCCTTCTCTATCTCCACGCCGAGGATGGGCAACTCCGGGTTGAGTCGCCTGAATCGCGCGGCGCTTTCGAGGGTGGTTCGCGGATCAAACCCATAGCCGAGATCAATGAACATCGAATGCCGAAACAGGCCATCGGTCCGCGTGAGAAGCGATGGCTCATAGAGCAGGATAAAGTGATCGGCCCGGCGGAGTCGATTCGATGCAGTCTTTCCGCGGGTCAGCAATCCAATGGGTTTCTTGCTAAATGCCTTTGACATTCGCTTCAATTATACTGATGTTGGCCTTGAGCAATCGACGTTCTCTAACGTCGAGTGTAGAGCAAAACTGTCGGGAGTTTTTAACGCCAAGACGCCAAGTCGCTAAGAAATTATTGCCTTTGCGCCTCCGCGCCT
>JBBIUO010000101.1:11476-11770 GCA_037440205.1 Chloroflexota bacterium | reverse complement strand
GGTAGACGGTCATGCCCGAAAAGATGTAGGTCACCACGAACTGCACAAAGACCAGGATCGCGCCCAACACGAATAAAATGATGTTGCCAAATTGCGAATCGCCGAGCAAAAAAGCAACACCGACAATGGGGATGATCCCGATGATCGAAACGATCATGCCCACGATCAGGGCATAGATGGACGGTTTGAGCAAATCCTTATCCTTGAAGGCCATGCTCCACGCCTGCTTAAGGAAGGACCAGCCGCGCGAAAAACTTTGCATAATTCACTCTCCTTTTGCTGTGGGCTGATTAT
>JBBIUO010000101.1:1911-11442 GCA_037440205.1 Chloroflexota bacterium | reverse complement strand
CGACCCGGCAATTCTCCAACTTCATATCGCGCAACAGCAAAGCGGGGTCCGGGCCGCGCAGGATGATCTGCCAGCGATAAATTCCCTCCACTTTGGAAAAGAAGGCCGGGACAGGCCCGATCAATTCCGTTTGACGACGACCCTCCGCTTCCACCCTGACCCTCAGCCTGCCCGCTGCTTTCTGTGACATTTCCTCCGCCTTGAGCGGGTCCGCATCGCGGAATTCCAACCGCACCAGTTTTGCAAAAGGCGGATACCCCAACTGCCTGCGATACTCCAACTCGCGTTCGTAGAAACCGTTCACGTCATGTCCCGCCGCGAATTGGATGGCGTAATGCTCCGGCACGAACGTTTGTAAAACCACCTTCCCGCCCAGCGCGGATCGCCCCGCGCGCCCCGCCACCTGGGTCAGCGTTTGAAAAACCCGTTCGTTTGCAAACGGGTCGGGCAGACTCAGCCCCACATCCGCCAGCACAATTCCAACGAGAGTCACCAGCGGCAGGTCGAGCCCCTTCGAGAGCATTTGTGTGCCCACCAGCACATCGGCCTGGTGATTCGCAAAATGCGTGAGGATCATTTCATGCGCATCCTTCTGATGGGTCGTATCCCAATCCCAGCGCAGGGTGCGGACGCCGGGGAACATGGCCCCCACTTCTTCTTCCACTTTTTCACTGCCAAGCCCATACTCGCGGATTTGACTGCCCTTGCAATTCGGGCAGGTCTTTGGCCGCTGGCGGGTGTAGCCGCAATGGTGGCACAACAAGGACGAAGGATGAAGGATGAGGGATGAAGATTGAACATGTAACGTAAGCGGGGTATCGCAGTTGGGGCATTTCAACACATGGCCGCAGTCACGGCAAAAGATGTAGGTGGCGGTGCCGCGTCGGTTCAAAAATAAAATGGCCTGCTCGTTGCGCGAAATAGTTTCGGCCAGCGATTCAGACAGCGCGCGCGAAAAGATTCCGCGATTGCCTGCCTTGAGTTCCTCGCGCATGTCCACCACTTGCACCGGCGGCAGGATGGAATCCGTCACGCGGCTTGGCAATTCCAGTTTTGTCATCCCGCCATGTTCGGCGGCGAAGCGTTGCTCCACCGTCGGTGTGGCAGAACCCAGCACACAAACCGCATCGCACAAACGCGCGTATTCCTGCGCGGCGGTCACGGCATTGTAAAACGGCGGCTCGGTCTGGTGATAGGAACTGTCGTGGCATTCGTCCACCACGATCAAGCCGATGTTTGGCAGGGGCGAAAACAGCGCCGAACGCGCGCCGATGATGACCTTCAACTTTCCCGAACGCGCGCGCCGCCACGTATCGTATCTTTCGCCTTCCGATAATTTTGAATGAACCAATCCCACCTGCCCGGGAAAACGCGACAAAAATCTTCGCACGGTTTGCGGCGTGAGCGCGATTTCAGGCACAAGCACAAGGACCTGCCTCCCGCGTTTGATCGTCTCCTCTGCGGCGCGCAGGTAGATTTCGGTTTTGCCCGAACCAGTGACACCAACAAGGATGAAGGATGAATGATGAATGATGAATGGCTCGGCGATTGAACGGTTAATCTCTTTCAAAGCAATCGCCTGTTCGAGTGTAAGTTCAAATACTTGTTTACCTGTTTCCCTGTCTACCTGTCTACCCACTCTCTCCAACGGATCGCGGAAGATTTCATTTTCGAACAAGCGAATCAACCCGCGCTCTTCGAGTTCCTGCAAATCGGCGAGGTTGCATCCCGTCTCGGCATAGACCCAGGAAAGGTTGATCGCTTCGGGTTGCTGGATGAGGAATCGCAATGCAGATTGACGACGGGCGAGAGTCTGCTTTGTGCCGAGGGAATCCATCTCCGCTTCCGCCGCTTCCGGCGTGACTGCGAGCTGGGCAACGCGAATGTGCTTTGGTCTCACCCGGGGAGGCGGCAGGACGTTCTTCGCTGAAAGGATTCCTTTTTTGACGAGGAACGAGGCGGTCTTGCGCCAATCCACTTTTGCAAAATGGGAATCGATTTGGCGGCCGCGCAATGCGCCGCGTTCTTTTAATAGGGCGAGCAGACGTTTCTGCACTGATGACTGTTCACTGTTCACTTGCCCTTCGACGCGGCTCAGGGCGTAAAGCACATCCGCCTGTTGGGAGAGTCCGGCCGGGAGCATAAGGCTGATGACGGAGGCGAGCGGATTCAGCGTGGACTCTGCCAATAGAATCGCAAGGGCAAGCTGGGGCGGAGTCAGAACGGGGGCAGGGTCGAGCAGGTCCATGATCGGTTTGGGATTCTCCACCGCGGGAGAATCAACCAGTTCGGTGACAATCCCCTGCACCGTCTGTTTTCCAAATGGGACGACCACAAAACTGCCCGCCTGAATTTGGGAGACGAGTTCACCTGGAATGGCGTAATCGAAAAGCCCCGAAATTACAGAAACGTTAACGGCAACACGCGCAAACATGGTGAGATTATAATGTTGATGAGGTCGAAAAGGAGGCCGACATGCTGACAATGTATCTGGTGCTGGGCGGGATTGCGATCCTGATCTCGGTGGGACTGCTCGCGTTGATGTTCATGAGGTCGAATGAGGTGAACTTGACGGGCAAGACGGAGGAGAAGCCCGAGTGGATGAAGTCCACACCGCCCAAGGAAACGATGGCCGCGACGCGCGCAGATGACGAAGGCGTGACGCTTTTCGATCACGATGCGGGGGAGAAAATCGCTTCGCCTTTTGCCGAGCAGATCGAGGATATTTTGCGCGCGAAACTGGAAAGCGACCCTTTCAATAAATTCGAGATTGATTTTGGAACGGCCCCCGACGGCTCGTTGGAAATCTGGGTGAACGGGACGAAGTATGGCGGCATGGATGAACTGCCCGATGAGAAGTTGAAAGCCGCGTTTCGGAATGCGGTGAAGGAGTGGGAGGACAGGAAGTAATTGGAGATTGGCGATTGGCAGCGCGAGATATTTATCTCGCGTTACTTTTTAATACGACCCCCGCGCCATAGCCGACGACAGACGAATAATCTCCTGTCACATCGCCGGAGGTGGCGTATTTGACGATTTGCAGTTTGTTTGCGCCGAGGCCACGCGCGGCCCACAGCATGGATGCGACGGCGGCGTGGCCGCAGGCGAATCCTTTGCCGCTGTGTTCGGCTTCAAAGATGGAATCGGGGTCCAGGGTTTCAAAGCGTTTGAGCATTTCAGAATCAAGTATCTTTGCAGTGCGCTGGTCGTAAAAATGCGAGAGGTCGGTGGAGGCGACGATGAGCGCGTTTTTATCTTTGAGCGCTTTGGCGAGGGCGATGCCAAGTCCCTGTGCCACGTCTGCTTCCTGCGCGCGGATCATGATGGGCAAAAGTTTGAAATCGTTTGCCAGCACACGTTGTAAAAAGGGAAGTTCGATTTCGAGCGAGTGTTCCCTGTCATTGGCGATGGGGATGATGGAGATATCGAGATTGGATTGCAATTCTTTGAGCGCGCCGCGATCCACTTCGATGTTTCCCAGCGGCGTGGAATAGGCGTCGTGTTTGGTTGTGATGAGCGGATACGGCGCAAGGTTGTGAAAAGGCGAGAGAATGGCGACCAGGTCAAAGGTCAGGCCGCGAAGCGCGGCGAAGGCGTGCGCGGCAACTGCGCCGGAGTAAATGTGTCCCGCGTGGGGGGCGATGAGGGCGATCACGTTCCCATCCAGTTTGGGGAGTTGGGCGTCTTCGAGATAATCATCCACACTGCGCGCGAGGGAATCGCGATTCCCTTCGTACCATTGTCCGGCAATCGGAGAAGGACGGAGATCGAGAGCGGTCATCGAATCCATTGTAGCACAAGGGTTTGGTGAAAATCCACAGGCAACAGCACGAGGATAAGCGCCATCCACCATTCAGGGCATATTTTTTCGATTCCAGCGCTGTTATAATGGAAAAAACAAAAAGGAGAGAGCCATGAAACATACCAGAATTTTTCCAAGTGTCCTTGCCGTATCAGTTTTGATCCTCGCCACTCTTGCCTGTAATTTCGGGTTCTCGGCGCCAACCCCGACGCCCATTCCGCCGACCAACCCCCCGCCGACAACGCTGCCCACACTGGCGCCTCCTCCGGTGGTGCCGTCTCCTGTTCCCCAAGATGTCAACCCGCCGGTATCGGATGCGTTCAACTCGCTGCTTCAGGATTTCGTGGAAAAGGGGTATGTGAAATCCACCGATGGCGAGACTGTGAGCATCGATCCGTTCAAGGAAGAATGGGCGCAGTTGAACTACTATCAATGGTGGACAATTGACAAGCAGGCCGCCGATCTTGTATTTGCGAGCCATTTCAAATGGTCATCATCCAATTCAACTCCCGATCTTTCAGGCTGTGGCGTGGTCTTTGGCCTCCAGGAGAATGACGATCATTACGTGGTCTTCCTCGACAAGGGACGCATCGCGTTCTTCATGAGCAGGGGATCGAACGTATATGAAGTGGGCAAGACCCGCGGCCCCGGGCGTGTGAACTTCGGCAATCCCGCCGAGGCAAATTTTGCGCTGGCCGTGAAGGGCAAGAGTGCGTATGTGTCGATTGATGGCGAAGTGACCGAATACACCCTGTCGGCAGATCAGAGTACTTCCGGCGATTTCGCGTTGACCCTGCTCTCCGGGACGAACAGCGGCTACGGCACGCGCTGTGAAATGACGGATACGTACCTGTTCATACCGAAGTAAAACGTTTCGCAAATGTGAACGAATCAAAAAGAGGCTGGATTTCTCCAGTCTCTTTTTGTTATTACACGGGCAAGACCCTAAAGTATTACTCCGTGAAAACTACGTCAGTCGCGAAGATTTTGTTTCAGTATCGCACACATGCCCTCCCACTCGCTCCGCTTCGGGGACGATGTGGCGGGCAGTGCCAGGGAAATTTATCCTGCCCGCGCGGGCGCAAAATGAATCCTTCGATAAACTCAGGACAGGTTTTGCGGTACAAACCGCGCTATGGGATCGTATACGATTCAATGGCGTGGTTGAGGGTATCGAGGATCGATTGGTCCGCGTCGTTTGCATAGTACAGCGTGAACATCAGGAAGGTCATGCGGTCGCTTCCGCGCAGTTCAAAGAAGGATGCGCCGGAATACCCGCCGCCCTTTGACTTCCAGGTGAGTTTCTCCGAACCGTCGGGCTGGATCTCATCGGCGGAAATGCTGATGTCGCCTTCCTTGCCGGTGCTGCTGTAAAATTCATGAAGTAATTGTAAGGCAAACCTGCCATTGTCATTGCCTGTGAATGCCTGGCCATCGTTGTACACGAGGCTGTCTATGATCGCAGAACCGTCGGGCGAGGTGATGCGGTCAATGTAGGCATGTTCATATTTCTTTTGCTCGTAATACCAGTCGCCTGGAACCTCGAACGTCAAAAGGTTGTTCTCGTCCGCGAAGACGACCAGGTCTGAACTGTTGCCGTTCGATGGCGGCGGATTGTTCAACGCCGGGGGCTCCGGTACAACCGAGTTATTCGACGGAGGATTGTTCGACTGGCTCGTAGGGGCCGGGCGGTTCGTGGGCAACGGAGCCGCAGCAGGCGAACTGCCGAAATTACAGGCCAGACTCACAACCAGTAACAGGGCGGCAAGAGCGAATAACATTTGATATTGCTTTTTCATGACTCATTCTCCTTTTCTCTCTGGTGATTATAAAATTTTTCGCAAGGATACCCTAGAAACAGACAGAGAGGAGGGTACTTTGGTCACGCAAACAGGATGTTGCAACGCCGCCCCCTTGCATTGCCTTATCCTGTCGTGCTATTATGCTGGACAAGGACATCCATCTTATTCATTCGCCACTGGAGGAGGTCGTCATGCAAAGGACAGGTTCGAAATTAGGCGTCCCTGCGATCGTTGCAGTCATCGTGATTTGTCTGGCGTGTGTATGCTGCGCCGTCGTTGTGCTTTATTTTTACGGGGACACACTCTTTAGCGGGACGGGAATCACCACCCCGCCCGTCACATCTTCCGACAATCCCATCGTCCCCCCAGAGACCACCAACCTGCCCGAATGGACGATCATCTACTACTCCGACGCCGATGACGATATCCTTGAAGGAGATCTGTGGTTCGACATCAACGAAATGGAACTCGTCGGCTCGAATTCGCAGATGAACATCGTTGTGCAGATTGACCGCGCCGAAGGATCATTCGACGGCGACGGCGATTGGACCGACACGCGTCGCCTGTACATTACGCAGGATTCTGACCTGAATCAAATCACCTCCCCGGTGGTGGAAAACCTCGGCGAGGCGGATATGGGTAATCCGCAAACCCTTGTGGATTTCATGACCTGGACCATTCAAAAATACCCCGCCAAAAAATACGCGCTCATCATGTCTGATCACGGCGGCGGCTGGACCGGCGGATTCTCCGATTTGAAATCAGGCTCGAGTCTTTCCATGCCGCAGATTGTTCAGGCCATCGAAACGGTTCAACAGCAAATGGGCGGACAAAAATTCGAGTTGATCGGCTTCGACGCCTGCCTGATGGGCATGATCGAAATCTACGGCTCGCTGTATCCGTATTCCAATTACATGGTTGCCTCCGAAGAGGTCATCCCCTCGACAGGCTGGTCGTACGCCGCATGGCTTGGTCAACTGGCGCAAAATCCCGGCATGGATGGGCGCGGTGCCAGTCAAGCCATCGTTTCCACCTACATCGTCCAGGATACCCTGCTCACGTTAAGATCAAACAGCAGTTCAGAGATCGAAGAAGTGGAAGCCGCAACGACCCTGAGCGCCGTGGAAAGCGCGCGCGTGCCGGATGTGATAGGAAGCATGAATCAATTCACGTCCGTCATTGCGGCATTGGACCAACGCTATGTGGCCCAAGCCCGCGAATACACCCGCAGTTATTACAGCATCTTCGGCGAGGACTCCCCATCCCCGTATATTGACCTCGAAAACTTCGCCGAGGTCCTCGCAAGCGGCACGGGCGATCCGGCCGTCGCTCAGGCATCCGAGCAATTAAAGCTCGCCATTTCTTCCGCCGTTGTCGCCGAAAAGCACGGACAAAGAATGGCCGGCTCGAACGGCATTTCCTTCTACTTCCCCATCTCGGACATTTACGCCTACACCGAATACAACACCGACTTCCCGCCCTACTATGCCGAATCCGCCTATAAATTCCTCGAGCAATCCTCGTGGGATGAATTCCTCGCCTTCCACTACACCGGGCAGGATTTTGTGCCGCAGGAAGGGCAGGCCTATGCACCGCCGAAAACCAGCACCATCACTGCTCCGGGCGCTTCCCAATTGAGCATCGCGCCGATCCAACTCTCCGATAATTTTGTTACGGCAAACGAGACCATCACCCTCACCACAACAGTCACCGGTGATGTCTCCTACGTTTACTTCGTCCTCTTTTTCTACAACCAGGAGGCGAATGTCACGTGGGTGGCCGATGAGTCTTTCGTCAGCGCGCCGAACACGATCACGGTGGACGGCGTCATCGCGCCCGATTACGGCGAAAGCCCAATCGAAATCTCGTATGACTGGGAGCCGCTCCTCTTCCTGCTCAAGGATGGACAGCACGAAGCCTACGCCCTGTTCGAGCCGGACGAATACGAAAGCGCCGACGGCGTCACCACCTACTCTGTTTACGGGCAGTACACGCCGGTCAATGCCTCCACCCCCACAGACGCCAAACTTACCTTCGACCTCGACGGCAACCTGCTGAACATCTACGCCCTGCCCGATTCAGACAGCAACGGCATTGACACTGCGGTAGCCATCTCCCCGCAAATCGGCGACCGTTTCACCGACTACGTTCAATACTATACCTTCGATGCAAATGGCGTCGCCACGTACTCCTACGAACTGAGCGACGATGTATTCACCTACGGCGATCAGGGCTTCTGGTTCGAGTCCTACATCCCCGTGGACGGCCAATACTCCATCGGCTTCTACGCCGTTGACTTCGACAACAACATCACATCGAGTTACGAATACATCACCTATCAAAACCAACCGTAAAACCGTAGTAACGACTTCAGTCGTTTTCAATCAATCAAAAAGACTTCGGGACAAAATCCCGAAGTCTTTTTCATCCAGCCAAAACCTTTTGAGTCGCTTTAAAAGCAAGCGGCGGCAGGTTCCCCCGTTCAAACCACTCCGCCGCATCGGCATCGTCTGCCGCGGCAAGTTCCCCGCCAAACACCTCAGCCAGATACACAATGACGAAATCCGCGCCGCGCTCATGCTCGCGGCCTGCGATCACATCCAGCACCCGCGTCACGCGCACTTGCAACCCCGTCTCTTCCAGGCACTCGCGCGCGGCCGCCTCGGCCGGGTCTTCGCCGCCGTTCACGAAACCGGCCGGCAAAGTCCACAACCCGCGAAACGGCTCATTCACGCGGCGCACAAGCAAAACGCGGCCATCCCGTTCCACCAGGATGGCCGCCGCCACTTTCGGGTCTACAAAATAAATCCACCCGCATTGCGGGCAGACCGGGCGCACCATTCCGAACATATCCTGGCGCGTCATCTCAGCGCCGCAACGCGGGCAAAACTTTATATGAGCATCCCTGGCCACTACTTCCACTTTCGTTTGGCAGATCGACGAATTGCCAGCATGGCAGCCCCGCCAGCCAGGATCACGACCAGCAACACAATCTGCCAGATGACCGGGACAGCCGCTTCGCTCTCCGCCGGTGCTGGTTCAGCGGTTCTGATTGAATCTCCGGCTCCTTGGGCGACGCTTCCGGGGTGGGCGTTTCAACGAGGCGGGCGGTATCTGCCGAAGGAGGCATTTGAGTTGGCTCGGGGGCAAGAGTCGGCATCTCCATAGCGGGCGCTTCTGTAGCGGCCGGGGCTTCCGTCGCGGGATATGTATCCGGCGCGCCACCGCCGCCACAGCCATCCGTACAACCTCCCCCAACGCCGAACGCCTCCTGTGGAGCCGGCGCGGCCGCGCCAAAGGTTCGCGATTGCGCGGTCAACGCATTTGCGGCAAAGGTGAGGATCAAAAGAACGGTTGCGAACGCAGTCGAAAAACGGAAAAAGGAATATGTCTTCGGCAGGGGTGGTTTGAGGCCGACCATTTGCCGGGTCAATGTGAAGTTGCGCGGCGCTTTGCGCGCCGGAAGTTTGCGGAGAATGTTTCGGGTGGAGCGAAGGTCATCGAAGGCAGAAGCAAGCTCAGGGTCGGATGCGATGCGGGATTCCATCTGCGCGGAATCGGACGGGCTGAGTTGTCCATCGAGATGGGAAGAGAGTTGTTCAATATCGCTAAATTTTTTCATGGATGTCTTTCCTCTTCCAGACGATACGACGATGGCAAAAGTTCCTCGAAGCCTCGCAGGCACTCACGCAAACGCAATCGCGCGCGCGCAAGACGACTCTTGATGGTGCCAAGCGGCACGTGAACTGCTGTTGCCACCTCGGTGTAATCCATGCCTTGAATATCGGCCAGTACAACGACTGTGCGAAATTCGGCGGGAAGCACATCGAGGCAATGCTGAATGGCGTGTTCGAGTTCGTCGGCTTCGGATTTTTCGGCGGGGGTCATGTTGGGATCAGCCAGCCAGCGGGGCGAATCCATTTCTTC
>JBBIUO010000101.1:0-1883 GCA_037440205.1 Chloroflexota bacterium | reverse complement strand
GAGTTGTGGGGCGGCGTTTCTGGCGGCGGAGTTCGTCGTAGCAGGCGTTGGTCACGGTGCGCATGAGCCATGCCTTGAACGATCCGCCGCGGAACGAGTGGATACTGCGGAACGCAGAGATGAACGCTTCCTGCGAGGCATCTGCGGCGAGGTCTTCATCGCCGAGAATGCGAAGTGCGGTATTGAAAACGCGATCCTGATAGTGAAGAACGAGTGTGTTGAAGGAATCAAGATCCCCGTTTTGCGCGGTCTGGATAAGGGCTGGTTCGTCCATATCTTTATTGTACCCACAAATTGATTTTTTGCCTCACCTTGAGATATGGCGCAAAAGTGTCGGTGTAGAGTTTCTCTGGGTGTTTAACGCAAAGACGCAGAGGCGCAAAGGCATTAATTCTTGGCGACTTCGCGCCTTGGCGTTAAAAACTCCCGACGGTTTTGCGTTACACTCCCCACCTTGTTGACTCGTTGGTTTGTTGATTCACTGATTCGTTGATTCAGCAAATCAGCGGGTCGCCGTGCGTTTTGTTGCGAAGAGATAAACGGCCCGCCAAACGATCATGCCCAGCGCATTGGTACTGCCGAAGATCAGCGCAAAAAGGGGAAGAGCGGCAGCGTTCAAAATGGCCGCGCGCAAAATCACGGCGAGCGGTGCGACGGCAAGCATGGCAAGCGGAATGCGCCAAAGGGATTTGGGATTGGTCGTCACCTGCTCATCAAATAATCCAAACCATGGAGCGAGCAGAAACCAACTGACGAGCACCGGAAAGAACGCCGCTCCCATTCGCGGGAGGAAGGAAACATCGGCTTCGCCGTGTGTGGCAAAGCCGACGAAAGTGAGAATGGCAATGACGATGATATCGCCGGGGATGAGAATCTTTTTCATTTACTCTTCCTTCCGCAACGCGGGGAACAACAACACCTCGCGGATGGAGTGTTTGTCGGTTAATAGCATGGCAAGACGATCCACGCCCATGCCGAAACCACCGTTGGGCGGCATTCCGTAACGCATGGCGCGCAAATAGTCTTCATCCATCGGATGCTTTTCTTCCTCGTCATCGGCGTAGTCGCGTCCCATTTCGATGAAGCGCTGCTCCTGATCCAGCGGATCGTTCAATTCGGTGAAGGCATTGCACAACTCAAAACCAGCCGCATAGGCCTCAAATCGCTCCACCGTCAGCGCCTCACCCGGAATGGATTTTGCCAGCGGCGAAATATCGCGCGGATAGTCGTAGAGAAAGGTCGGCTGGATCAACGTCGGTTCGAGGAATTCGCTCAAGAGAAAATCAATCATCTTGCCGCGCGTGGCTTTTGGATCGGGCGTCTTGTTGGGATGCTTCGCGCGAATGGCTTTGAACAAATCCTCGGCGGTCTTGTGCTCGGCAATGTCAATGCCGCTGGTTTCGAGAATCCCGTCACGCATTTTCAGGCGTCGCCAGGGCGGCGTGAAATCCAACTCGTGTTCGCCATACTTGACCTTCATGGAGCCGGTCACCTGCTCAGCGACGTAGGAGACCATTTGCTCGGTCAACTCCATCACCTGTAAATAATCTGCGTAAGCCCAGTAAAACTCAAGTTGGGTGAATTCGGGATTGTGCTTGAAGGATACACCCTCGTTGCGAAAATCGCGCCCAATTTCATAAACCCGTTCAAGGTTGCCCACAAGCAATCGTTTGAGATACAACTCGAACGAAATGCGCAGGTACATGTCCTGATCGAGTTCGTTGTGATGAGTCACAAACGGACGCGCCGCCGCTCCGCCATACAGAGGCTGGAGGATGGGCGTTTCCACTTCGAGAAAGTCATGATCGTCGAGAAAAGTCCGCAGGGATTTGATCAACGCGGCGCGTTTGCGGAAAATCTCGCGCACCTCCGGGTTGACGGCG
>JBBIUO010000100.1:0-11772 GCA_037440205.1 Chloroflexota bacterium | reverse complement strand
GTATCCAGGTCTTCCGGCCCGACGTTGTCGATGCCGTCCACTGTGCCGGACTGCAGCTCGGTCAGGCGGGCGGCCGACTCGGTGGCCCAGCGGAACACGAGCGTGTCAGTCTTGGCCTTGTCGCCCCAGTAATCGGGGAAGGCCTTGAAGACCAACTGATCGCCGCGAACCCACGAATCAACCATGTAGGGGCCGGTGCCGATGGGCTTTTCGAGCAGGTCGCCACCACCGCCGGTGGATTCGAGGTACTCAGAAGGCTGAATGGCGAAGGATGAAAAGGCGATCTTGGACGGGAAAGCAGGATCGGGCACGCAGAGGGTGATCTTGACGGTGAATTCGTCAACCGCTTCGATGGACTTGAACTCGCCGCCGTAATCGCAATTGGGGGCTTCAACCTTCATGCCCTCATAGGCAACGGGGGCTTCGGTCGGCGCTTCGGTCGCGGGCGCCTCGGTGGCAGGCGCTGCAGTCGCGGGCGCTTCGGTCGCTGGTTGGCCGCAAGCCGCAAGCAAGAGACTCGCAAGCACAAGCAGCGAAAGCAAAACAGAAAGGTTTCGTTTCACGTTTCTCCTCCTTAAAGAGAAATAAGTGGATTTTTGAGCACAGGGAAAACGCTTTCCCTGCATACTCCTGACGGGCAAATTATACAACAAAAGTAAACCTACCACACAGGCAACGGGCGGCCAATGCCATGCAACCCTACTGTAGAAGGGTCTTTCGGCCATACCCCGGCGATTTTTTCCCCACACTTTGGACATTTTCCATCGGCCGTGATTTTATAACCGCGGATGACATACCCGCTTCTTTTCACAAGCTGATAATTGCACGTTGGACAACTGGTATCTTCATACTCCCCGACAGTTCCCGGCAGATTCCCCGCATACACATACCTCAACCCGGCCTCACGCCCGATCTCGGCGGCGCGCATCAACGTTTTCGCGTCCGTGTGATCGGGTTCGGTCATCTTGTAATCCTTGTGAAAAGCCGTGACATGCCACGGAATATCGGCGGAGACGCCCGCCAAAAAACGCGCCGCCTCCCACAACTCCTCATTTGAATCGTTGAACCCCGGTATGACCAGCGTTACCACCTCCACCCACAATCCCATTTCGCGCGCGCGTTTGATGCCGTCCAAAGTGTGTTGCAGCGTCCCGCCGAGTTTGCGGTAGTTTTTGTCATCCATGCACTTCAAATCAATCTTGTACGCATCCAGGTATGGCGCAAGATATTTCATCACCTCGGGCGTATTGTTTCCATTGGAAACATAAGCGCACATCAACCCGGCTTGTTTTGCCTTCTTGAAAATCTCCACCGCCCACTCGCTGGTGATGAGCGGTTCATTGTAGGAAGAGACAACTACAGAGGCGTCAACGCGCTTTGCATAATCTATCATCTGCGATGACGAAATCTCGCGAATGTGGTTGATTGCGCTATTTGATTCTTCATCACGCCCAAATTGTGACGTAAACCAGTTCTGGCAGAAACTGCACCGGTAGTCGCAACCGAGCATCCCAAACGTCAACGCATTGGAACCGGGCATGACGTGTGAAAAAGGTTTCTTTTCGATTGGGTCGCTTTGCAATGCGGCGACATAACCGGATGGAACACGCAGCACGCCTCCCTTGTTGAATCGCACCTGGCAAATTCCCCGCTTTCCCTCGCGGATCAAACAGCGATGTCCACACGCGAAACAACGTACCGAGTTATCTTCGAGCTTTTCATATAACTCGCCTTCAACCGTCAAACTGTCCAGCCGATTTGCCAGGGAACTCATCATCGCCATCTCTGTAGCGGCGGCTTTAGTCGCTTATTTCATGAACGACTGAAGTCGTTACTACCTTATAATAAAGCCATGTTAACTGTCGTGATCCAAGCGGGCGGCATATCCTCCCGCATGGGCGAGGACAAGGCGCTCAAACCATTTTTGGGACGTCCGCTCATTCAACGTGTGATCGAGAGACTCGATTCGATTGCCGATGAAATCATTGTAACGACGAATCGCCCCGCTGAATATGGATTCCTTAATACCCGCCTCGTGCCTGACCTCAAGCCTGGGCGCGGCGCATTGGGCGGACTCTACACTGCAATTGAATCGGCCACTCATCCCTTCGTGGCAGTCATTGCCTGTGACATGCCCTTCGCCAGTAAAATGCTCATCGAAGGCGCGACCAGACTCATGGTCAGGGAGGAAGCGGATGTCGTCATCGCCAAAACAGACGAAGGCTATGAACCCTTCCACGCCTTGTATCGCCGTGAGACCTGTCTTCCCGCCATCGAAGCCGCCATCGAAGCCGACCAGTGGAAAGTCATCGCATGGTTTCCACAGGTCAGAGTGCGCGAGTTGACTCCGCAGGAAGTGAAACAGTACGATCCTTCCGGCTTGTGTTTTTGGAATTTGAATACGCCGCAGGAATTTGCAGAGGCGGAAAAACGCGCTAACGAGTGAGGAGCACCGGGCACGGCGCATGTGCCAGAACTTTTTGACTGGTGCTTCCAAGCAGGAGCCCGGCCAGTTTGCCCAGCCCGCGCGAACCCATCACAATGACATCGCTGTTGCGCGTGGTTGCCACGTCAATGATGGCCTCGGCAGATGACCCTTCGATCAGTTCGGTGTGAATTTCACAGGGAACTTCACCGAGGGCGTTGACTGCTTTTCGCAGTAGAGTCTGGGCTTCCTCCATGCGGGCGTTGATTGCAATTTGAAGGTTTGGCTCGCCAAGATAGGGAGGAATGGCATCGTACGCCACCACAACGCGAATCTCTTTTGATTTGAGATTGCGCGCCAGTTCCGCGGCGATCTGGGTTGCGCGTTCCGCATGAATTGACCCATCCACTGCCAGAAGAATCTTCTCGAACATAGGACCTCCTTTTCTGCTGGTTCACTTTTAGGCTCTCCCGTTTCTGGCGGGAAATAATCCACCACGAAGGGTCACAACACTTGCACCCGCCCTTCGGGCGTGCGTTTGGTGCAGTGCAGGTGAGGTACACAAAGGATAATTTTAGGCTGGTTTTCCTTTGTGACCCTTTGTCTCCTTTGTGGTTGAAAAAGGTTTTCCCGTTAAAAACGGTAGAACCCACTTTTATTATACGTTCGCTTTGTCTGATTTCCATTAATCCCCCCATGCTTGCATGGTTCATGCGTTCTCCAGCGCGGCTATGAATTCTCCCGCGGTGGGGAAGCGATCTCCCGGCTTTTTCGCCATGGCCTGTTGAATACCACGAGCCACATGGCGGGGCAGATCGCGCACTGTCGTTCGCGCATCCGGTGGAGGGGCGTTCAGGTGGGCAAGCAGAAGCGCGCCTGTGTTGGGCGATTCGAACGGGAGGCAGCCGGTCAGCATTTGATAGGTCATAACGCCGAGGGCGTAAATATCTGCGCGGCTGTCCACTTCGGCGGATGCCTGGATTTGTTCCGGGGCGATATAGTCGAGGGTGCCGAGCAGGTTCGTGTTGGTCATGAGCGTTTTTGAGTCGATGATCTTGGCGATGCCGAAATCGGTCAACACCACGCGCGCCGGGATGGTGGACGCATCCAGCATCACGTTCGAGGGCTTGATGTCGCGGTGGACGAGTCCGTTTTGGTGGGCGTAGTCCAGCGCATCGGCCACGCCCCGCAGCATGGATATGGTCTTGGGGAGCGTGATCTGCTTTTCCTGCTTGATCAGGTTGTTGAGGTCGGGCCCGGAGAGATATTCCATGACGATGTGGTAGACGCCGTTTTCATCTCCGAAATCAACGATGCTCACAATGTTGGGATGTTCGAGCCGGGCGATGATCTCCGCCTCGCGCATGAAACGCCTGCGAAACCCCTCATCCCCGGCAAGCGCGGAACGCAGAACTTTGACAGCCACTGTGCCTCTTCCCGGGCTGGTGGCGCGATAGACTTCGGCCATGCCTCCGCGCCCGATCAACTTCAAATCGTAGTACGAGGATAGTTTGGGAACGGTGGTGGATGCGTCCGGGGCAAGGGTGACATCGGACGGCGTTTTCTGGTAATCAATTTGAATGTGATAAAAGAAGCGGTCTACAAATCGCTGGAGTTTTTTCCGCGCTGGCTGAAAGAGCGCTCCCGCTGAAACGGAAAAGATGGTCGCCGCAAGCAGGGATTGATCTCCCTGATGAATGTTCCTGAAGATCAATGAAATAACCCCAAGCACCACGGCAAACGTGAGACCCAGCCCAACCGTCAGCCCGCCGTAGACCAGCGAACGGTTGATGATGAGGTCAATGTTGAACAGCCTCGTCTGCACGATGGAAATGGAGATGAAAAGGGGAAGCATCAGGAACAGGAAGATGCTCATCAAACGTGAAATAAGCTCGATGCTCATCCCTGCAAGCGTTTCACCGGAAAGCGGTAAAAAGAAGGCGAAGAACACCTGGAAGATCAGGAACCAGAGAAAAGGTCCCGCAAGACCGATGAAAATCCAGCGCAGTTGTTGTTTTTGCGCAATGTTTGCGTGGCGGATATAACGATGGATGAGGGTGAAAAGCCCGAACACGTACCAGGCGGTGATTACCAGCAGATAGTTTTTCCCCAGTTTTGCCCAGAAGAATGGCGCGCCGGGAAGGAGATAAATCCCCAGCATCATGACGACCATCACTGGCGCCAGGAACCTGAGCCAGCGCGGAGTGAATTTTCCATCGGGGAAGAGCATGGTGAACAAAACGATGCCGATGTCGCCCATGGCCAGGATCAACCCGCCTGTGACCTCGAAACCGGGGGTCAATGCGGTGATGTTTGCCGGGTTGGTGATGCGAACGCCGAACGTGATCAGGAAAAGGGAGGTAAAAATGGCGAACCAATCGTCCGAGCGGTGGATCATGATGACCACCCCGATGACCGAGAACCCCAGCACCAGCAGAATGTCCACCGTGTAATAAAAGCCCAACTGAAGCAGGGACGAAATCCCGAACAGGGCCTGGCTCATGGACGTTTTCATGGCATACCCAATCTGCGGCGAAAGGGCTGTTCCCAAAATGGCGGCGGTGTATGCAACGACAAGCGCCCAGGCCGCGATCAACGCGCGGCGCAGGCCCGGCCGGCTTCTGAGGGAGGTTTCGCTGGTAGTGGGATTGGTCGCCATCTTTCAACCATTTATCGTCAGTTCTTTATGGAAGCGCGTAATTGACGTTCTCTAACGTCACGCGAAGCGTTGCGCAAGAGAGCGCAAATTACGCGAGATTCTCATGATCTACTGATTATCATATCAAAAAACAACTCGAACTTGAATTTCCCTTGCATAACTGTCGACTGTGACCGGTAAACCGCACCCAGTTCATGCCAGTCTACGCGGAAGCGCGGAAAAGGTTGTCTGCAACCGGCGCTCCAGCCGCCGTCCCCGGCGGATGAATGAGTTGGAGGATGGGCTATAATAACCGCCGTCCACGATAACCTTTTTGGAGTTCTCCCATGACAATTGACATCTCCGCCGTTCGCAACCAATTCCCCGCGCTCAACCGCCCGGCGATTTTTTTCGACAATCCCGGTGGAACCCAGATCGCAAAACAATCCCTCGACCGGATCAACAAATACCTGCTGCAAAGCAACGCCAACCACGAAGGCGCCTTCGCCACGAGCATCGCCTCCGATGCCGTGCTGGACGAAGCCCATCAAGCAATGGCCGATTTCTACAACGCCTCCTCGCCTGCGGAGATCGTCTTCGGCAACAACATGACCACGCTCACGCTTCACATCAGCCGCTCGATCTCGCGCGAGTGGAAGGAAGGCGATGAAATCGTCGTCACCCGGCTCGATCACGATGCCAACGTCACACCCTGGTCCCTGGCCGCGCAGGATCGTGGAGTGAAGGTCAACTGGGTGGATTTCGATGTGGAGGATGGCACATTGAAACTGGATCAACTTCAAAGGGCGTTGGAACGAAAGCCCCGTCTGCTTGCAGTCGGATACGCATCGAATTCCCTCGGCACGATCAACCCCATTCAAAAGATCATCCAGATGGCGCACGATGCCGGCACACAGGTCTACGTGGATGCGGTTCAATACGCGCCGCACGGTCCCATTGACGTGCAAAAACTGGATTGCGATTTTCTCGTCTCCTCCGCGTACAAATTTTTTGGCCCACACTCGGCGGTTCTCTACGGCAAGCGTGAATTGCTGGAAAAATTATTTGCCTACAAAGTGCGGCCTGCGACGAACAGCCTGCCCGGCAAATTTGAAACCGGCACGCAAAATCATGAAGGCATCGCCGGTGTGTTGGGCGCGGTGGAATACTTTCAATGGGTGGGACGTGAATTTGGCGGGGAACATGCCGAAGGTCTCGCGGGAAGCGGATATTCCGGCCGCGCGCTGGATTTGAAAAAAGGCATGACCGCCATCCGCGCTTACGAATTCGAATTGAATCGCTCGCTTCTTTCGACCCTGCAAACTGTTCCCGGTTTAACGATCTTTGGTCTCACCGACACACGCCGCCTGGACGAGCGTGTGGCGACATTTTCATTCCGGATCAATGATCTCCCGCCGCGCAAAGTGGCGCAATTGCTTGCGGACGAAGGCATCTACGTTTGGGATGGAAACTACTACGCCATCAACGTCACCGAGCGGCTTGGGCTGGAGGACAGCGGCGGCATGGTGCGTGCCGGCGCGGCGCATTACAACACACTGGATGAAGTTGCCCGTCTTGGGGAGGCCCTGCAAAAGATTGCGAAGGAAGCCGCATAAATCGTTTCGCGGACAAGGTGATGATGGTTTTTCAAATTTTTGTTTCGATCATTCTGGCGGCATTGTTTTCCTTTGCGATTGCGCCAGTGAGCATTTCCCTTGCCTGGCGTTTTCATCTGATCGATGAACCCGGCAGTGAAGCGCACAAAACCCACAAGAATCCCATGCCGAGGGCGGGAGGCACGATCATTTTTTTCGCGGTCATCGTCGGCGGCGCAGTAAGCGGAGTCCTGACGACCCGCCCATTCACCTCCATCATCCTTGCCTCCATGATCGTTTTCGCGTTCGGCGTCTGGGACGATATTAGCAACATTCGCGCCGCCTGGAAATTGCTTGGGCAGGCGCTGGCAACGGCGGTGTTGATCTGGCAGGGCGTCATTGTGCTTTTTCCCGGCAACCTCGTGTTGGATTTATTCATCACCGTTTTCTGGCTGATCGGCATTACCAACGCCTTCAACATGGTGGATAGCATGGATGGCCTGGCCGCGGGGCTGGGTGGGATCACAGCCAGTTTTCTGATCATCGGCGCGATCTATGCCGGGCAGGAGGCGCTGGCGTTGTTCGGCGCGATTTTGCTTGGCGGCTGCATCGCCGTCTTTTACCTGAACTTTTCACTCTCGCGTTTGTTTCTCGGCGATTCCGGCACCCAACTGCTCGGATTTACCCTGGCCGCGATTGCCATCGTTTACACGCCGCCGCATTTGCCCCCGGCATCATCGTGGTTTGTGCCGATCCTGTTTTTCAGCATTCCCATCTTCGATACCACGCTGGTGACATTCTCCCGGATGCGCAGGAAACTTCCAGTATACAGAGGCAGCCTCGACCACACCTATCATCGCCTCGTGGCCTTGGGCATGTCGCCGCACCGGGCGGTTTTGTCAATTCACATGGTCGCCATCCTGCTGGATTGCCTCGCGTTCTTTGCGTTATCCCTTCCGCCCTTGTGGGCAAATACCACGTTTGGCTTGATTCTTTTGACCGGGCTGTTTACACTTATCTGGCTGGAATCAAGACAACAAGCGGAGTGATTGGTTTGAAAATTTATCTACCGTACACGAAACCCTAAGGGTCTCCTCGACCTTCGCAAATTCCTGACAGGCAGAAAAGACCTTTAGGGTTTTTGCGAGGGAAATGTACGGTAGCAAATCCAAAATAAGGAGAGCGAACATGACACTCGAAGGCACACACGGTTTATGGGGCGACCTGCACCGCCCCGATCTCGATCCGAAGCAGACCGACTTCAGCATCGTTGGCATTCCCTTCGACGGCCTCGCCAGCGTGCGCAAGGGCGCGGCGCTTGCCCCGGAACGATTGCGATTTTGGTCCCATCATCTGACTCCTTTTAGCGAAGACCGCACACGCCTGAAAGATATCACCGTTTGCGACCTCGGCGACATTCCCATCACAAACCCAACAACAGATTTCAACATGATCCGCCAGCGGGTGGCGACCCTGCCCAATATGCCCATCCTGCTTGGCGGCGATCATTCCGTCACCATCCCCATCCTTCAGGGACAGCGCGAACGCTATCACGATAAACGGTTTGGCGTGCTGTGGGTGGATGCCCACCCCGATCTGTGCGACACCTTCGACGGCTCGAGACTTTCCCATGCCTGTGTGCTCCGGCGCGGAATGGAATTCGGGATCGAACCCCACGACATTTGCATGGTCGGCCTGCGTTCCTGGGAGGATCAGGAAATTGACATCATCGAAAACGGCGGCGTCCACGTTTACACCGCCGCCGACGTGGCCGAGCGCGGCATGAGAAAAATAGCCGACAGCATCCGCAACATTCTCAACGACTGCGATGCCATTCACATCTCGCTCGATATAGACTGTCTCGACCCGTCCGTTGCGCCCGGCACCGGCATCCCCGAATTTGGCGGGCTGACCTCGCGCGATGTGCTCACCCTGCTCAAATCCATGCAGGGACTTTCACTCGTCGGCCTCGATGTTGTCGAAATCGCCCCGCCGCTCGACCCCTCGGAAGCGACGGTGTTTGCCGGGCTGAAGATCATCATGGAAACCATCGCGGTCATCGCGCGCGAAAAACAAAAAGGACAATGATGCAGGCCAAAAACCTTTCTGTGGTTCACAACGCGGAAAAGAAGCGGTTTGAAATTCAAATTGATTCACACACCGCCGAGTTGACCTATTTCCTGAACGGGGACATCATCGTTTTCACGCACACCGGCGTACCATCCGCATTGGAAGGCCGCGGCATCGGAAGCCTGCTTGTGAAAACAGGTCTGCAATACGCAAGAGATAATCATCTCAAAGTGCAAACCCTGTGCTGGTTCGTCAGCGGATACATGGATCGCCACCCCGAATTTCAAGACCTTGCCGGGTAAACGAAAAAGCCATCCGTATGGATGGCTTTTTCTTCAATTCAACCAGTTACACTTTTGCCCGATCAGGTCGAGCACAAACTTTGCCGCTTGCGGCACAGCCTCGGCAACGGGCGGCGAAAGTTCCTCACTGAAATCATGCACGCGCTTCGTGGCAATGCCCACCACCGTCACTTCTTCCGGCAGATGCGCGCCCATGGACTTCCCCAGTTCAATCGCATTCTGCAATGACGTGTCGTGCGCACTCGTCGTGTGGTATGCGGAATAATTCGGCAGGTCGTCCAGTTTCAAGATCAGGATCGAACCGATGGGCTCATCCAACGCAAAAGCATCAACCAGAATCGCACATTCATAGTCAATCAAATGTTCCATCAGGCTGATCCCGCCCAGCGAAAGGCACTCGACCTCCACCTGCGAATCGAGAGGGAGGTGTCTCTTTACCTCCTCGGCGACTCTCCAGCCAACGCCGTCATCGCCGAGGATTGGATTGCCGAGCCCAACGACAATTGTCTTCATTGGATAAAGTTCCGCTTCGCTCCTGACCTTTGCCTGCTTCCGCTTAACAAAACTGTTTCAACACCTCAACAGGATTCCCATCCGCATCACGGATCGTGATCTCCAAAGGCATCTGGCCCGGCAGGGAATGCGTGGCGCACCCAAAGCATGGATCGTAGGCGCGGAACGCCATCTCCACCATGTTGAGCAGGCCTTCGGTCACATTGCCGTCCTTGATGAGACTCCTCGCCGCCTTGTTCGTGGACATCTGGATCGGCGCGTAGTTGTTGGTCGTGCCGACGATGAGATTCGCCCTGGTAATGACGCCCTGTTCATCGGTCCAGTAATGATGCGTGAGAGTCCCGCGCGGCGCTTCGACGATGCCCACTCCCTCCGTCGGGGTCTGCGTCGGCTTTGTGTGAACGTTCGGCGATGTGATCTCCGGGTCGGTGACCAATTCAACCCAGCGTTCCGCCGCGTACAGCAGTTCGATCAATCGCGCCCAGTGGGTGGCGAGGCGTTGATGCACGGGTTTGCCGCCGAGCGTGTCGTAGAACTTGACGTATTCCTCCTGCGCGCGAGACGTTGCCATTCCATCGGCGGCATTGAGGCGCGAGAGGGGGGTCGCCATGTACACGCCCGAGTCTTTGCCGTCTACGAAGCCCTTCCAGCCAACCTTCTTGAGGTACGGGAATTTGAGATACGTCCACGGCTCGACATGCTCGGCGATGTGTTCGGCATAATCCTTCGGCGCGTACTTGACGAACTCTTTGCCGTTCGGGTCCACTACGCGGACTTTGCCATCGTAGAAATTAACCTTGTTGTTCTCATCCACCAACCCCATATAATAAGTGTGGTGGGTGTACACATCTCCCAGGATCAGGTCAACGTAGGTCTTATTGGCAAGCACAATGTCGTTGAACACCTTGAGGCTGAACTGCGCGAACTCGATGGCCCAGCGTCCCATCTCTTCGATCTCTTTGCGCTGTTCTTCGGTGATGCCTTTTGTGATTCCGCCGGGGATGGAGGTGCATGGATGCACTTTTCGTCCGCCGATGATTTCAACGACGGTGTGCCCGTACTTGCGCATTTGAATGACCTTGCCGCCGATCTCCAGCCCAACCTTGTGAATCACGCCGAGGATGTTTCTTTCGGCCACGGGCGCATCGGGGCCCATCACAAAATCGGGGCCGCCCAGCGCGTAGAAGTGGGTGGTGTGGTCGGTGCAATAGAAGGCGCTGTACAACAACTCGCGCAGCATCTTCGCCGTGCGCGGCGGGTCCACGTGATAGACGGCATCGGCGGCTTTTGCCCCGGCCATGTGGTGCGCTTCGGGACAGACCCCGCAGATGCGGTTTGTCAGGAGCGGCATTTCTTCAACGGGGCGGCCTACGCAGAATCTCTCGAACCCGCGCAGTTCCGGGATCTGGAAATAGGAGTTGGCAACGTTGCCTTTGTCGTCCAAAAAGATTTCGATCTTGCCATGACCTTCGAGCCGGGTGATGGGATCAATGGATATTCTTTGTGTCATGTCTACCTCCTATGCTTTCACCGGTGTCTTTGCCGCTTTGAGCAAAGAGCCCGCGAGGTTGAAACGATAGAACTGCCCGGTGGGATCGGGAATGCCGTCGAGGATGCGGTCAATCTCATCGGGCTCCTTTGCGTCAATGACCGATGCGAACGAGGTGATGAGCCTTGCGCCGTAATCAATCACGCCTTCGGCGGGGCCGTAGCACCCGATGCACTGCGCGCCCGCACTCGGACAGCGCGCGTTGCATCCGCTGCGTGTGGCGGGGCCGTTGCATGGAATACCCTGTTCGAGCAGGCACAGGGTCGGGTCCACCGGCGCCACATCCTGGATGCGTTTGAACGCCCTGATGAGTTTCTCGTTGCGCTGGCGTTTGCATTCGTCGCACACGGTCGAATTGCCCGCGCCGATGACGGCTCCCTTCGGCGGCAGTTGGGCTTCGCCTTTCAGCACCTGGATGACGAGATCGATCACTGCCGCAATCTGGTGGCTCTCCGGCGGGCAGCCGGGCATGTAGTAATCCACATCCACCACCTGATCGAGCGTGCGCAATACCGGAGCAAGCGTCGGGATGTGCAATTCTCCTTCGGGAACGGCGTACACAGGCTGAGGGTAGATCGAGTTCGGGTTGTCCGTCGTGAGGGTGTGGAAGGCGGTGGTCACGATCTCGTTGACCGGGCTCAAATTTGCAAGTCCGGGAATACATCCCTCGTTTGCGCACG